>JAPLMA010000007.1 GCA_026387255.1 Candidatus Omnitrophota bacterium
TTTTCAGGTTATTCCTTTGTTGTTTTATTTATTGATGGTAGTGATGCATGCGCGAAACAGGAAGCTTAAAACAGATCTAAGATACGCCAGGCAGCTTTTGGCTCCCCGGAAGGCAAAATCAGGCATTCTCCGGGCGAGAGGCTTTCTGGAGAAAGGAAGTAGTGAAGAGTTTTACGATACCCTGTTTGATGTTCTACAGGAATATCTGGGTAATAAGTTTCATTTGCCTTCAAAGGGTATAACGATAAGCATTTTAGATGAACAGCTTAAGAGTAAAAATATACCTGAAGAAATTTTGGCTAAGTTAAGGGGTATTTTTTCTGAGTGTGATATGGTTCGCTATGCGGTTTCGCAATTAACCAGAGAAAATATGCAAAATTCTTTAAAGGGCTTGGAAGAGGTAATTGACTATTTACAGAGAAATAGAGTATGAATAAGCCAAGGTTAGTAAAATTATCCGGGTTTTGTTTAGTTTGTCTGGCGGTGGTTTTTATTTTGCGTAGCTCTTTTGCGCAAGAAACAGGGGTTACAGAAATAAATCGACTTTTTTATCAGGGTAACTCTGATTACAAAGAGGCTAAATTTGAGGCGGCAATTGATAATTACGCAAAGATTCTTAATTTGGGCCTGGAAAACGGTAGCCTATATTATAATTTAGGGAATAGTTATTTTAAAAAAGGAGACCTGGGCAGGGCTGTTCTTAGCTATGAGAGAGCATTAATTCTTATTCCCAATGACAGCGATTTAAAATCCAATCAGGAATATGTTTTGTCTTTATTGAATTTAGGCCCGCAGTCTTTTGAAAATTGGTTGGAAAAAGCTGCCAATAAGCTATTTGGGGATGTATCGATTAATTTTTTAACTGTTCTTTTATCGTTTATCTATATCCTGGCGTTTCTGGCCTTGGTTAGCAGCTTGTTTTTTGCCGGAGCCAAAAAAGGTATTAAATTTTTTCTTTTGGGCTTAGCAGCAGTATTTATTATTTCAGTTATTTCATTAAATAGTAAAATAACTTATTTAAATAAGGGGGGGGTGGTTATAAGTAAGGAAGCGGATGTTAAATTTGAGCCACTGGAAGGGGCAACAACCTATTTTAAGCTTACCGAAGGCAGTAAAGTTGAGGTGCTTGATAAAACTGAAAACTGGTATAAGATAAAACGGCCTGACGGTAAAATTGGTTGGATCAATAAGGGGGAGCTAGGGTTAATGCTTGATTTTTGAGGGAAGATTTAATCTAAAGCACTCTTGACAGAGTGCTTTTTTTATGGCATATTGTTAATGTGGTTAATATTTAATATCATTAAATATTAGGGGGATTTAATATGACTGGAATTTCGATTGCTGATTTCGCACTAAAAATGAATCAGATTATACCTGAAATTATGAAGGGGTTTGCCCATAGGCAGAATAATGAGGTATATAAAGGAAAGATTACCTTGCCGCAGTTGCTTATTTTGGAGTTATTAAGCCGTCAGGGCGCATCCAAAATGACAGATTTGGCTAAGTATATGAAGGTAAGCACTGCTGCTTCCACCGGGATTGTTCAGCGCCTGGTAATGTTGGGTTATGTGCAAAGAGAATACGACTCCAGCGACCGCAGGATAGTTAAAATCAAGCTTAACACCAAAGGGACAGAACTCTTAAAAAAAATAAACCAACAGCGTACACAGTCAGTGATTAAGATCTTTGGCCAAATATCTGAAAACGACCGCGGAGAATATTTACGCATACTTATGCAGGTAAAAGATATTTTGGATAAGGAAGAAACTAAATTATGAAGCGGCTTATTTTTATAATATTATTTTTTAGTTTAATTACTATAACCGGGTTCGCCGAAGAAATTACGCTTACCTTTAGCGAAGCAGTGGCGATCGGCTTAAGGGATAATCGGGATATTCTGCTTAAAACGCAGGATGTGGAAAAAGCTAAGTTAAAAATTGCTGAAGCCCAAGCAGGAATTTTCCCTACGCTTGACTATACCGGTAGTTGGTTTTATACCGCCGGCCTCTATAGCAAAGATTTGAGCCAGAACTCTTCACAGGTTACCTTAAAACAGTATCTTTATAGAGGCGGCAGAGTCATAAATAGCATAAAATATAATGATTATAAGTTGGAGGTAACGCAATCACTTTTAGATAAAACAAAATTGGAGACAATTTTTGATTTTTCCCAATCTTATTATACACTGCTACTTTCAAACTTTTTTGTCAAATTAAATAAAGCAATACTGGAAAATAGCCGTCAGCATTTGGATTATATTAATGCGCGTTATAAAAACGGCCAGGCTTCAGAAACCGACATTCTGCAGGCACAGGCTTCTTTATCTTTAGTGGAACAGGCTTATGAAGTTTCCAATGCGCAGCAGGAGGCAGCGGGGGCTTTATTGAATAATCTGTTATCTTTGGATAAAGATGTTTTGGTTGTCCCGAGTACAGAATTAAAATTTACGCCCAAAGATGTTGCTTTTGATCAAGGCTTTCTAAAGGCCATGCAAACCCGCCCGGAAATAAGACAGTTTGAAGCACAGCTTAAAGCGGATAAGAGCGCAATACAAGTGCAGCGCGCAGGGGGCCGTCCGGATATTTATGCCTCTTGGGATTATTACGCACGCTCGCATTCTGTTACGACGACCGTAAATACCAGGAACTGGAATGATTATAATGTTTTTGGCCTGACTTTATCCTGGCCGGTATTTGATGGATGGAAAACTAAGGCATTGGTGGAACAGGCAATCGTAGATTTAAAGCAGACACAATTAGGTCAAGCTAAATTAATTCAAGATATTGTTCTGGAGGTAAAAAATTCGTATTTATCTTTAAAGAATGCCATCGATCAGATAAAAGCCAGCCAGGCAGACATTTTATTTTATAAGCAGAATCTTCTCACGGCAGAGGAAAAATCCGTCCAGGGATTGATCAGTTCATTAGATAAGAATGACGCGCAATTAAAATACGCAATTTCGGTTTTTAATCAACAGCAGGCAGTTTATGATTATGTCATTGCTAAGTTTAACTTTGATAAGGCTACCGGAGGTTTTAATGAGCTATAAAAAAATATTAATGATGATTTGTTGTGTACTTTTATTAAGCGGTTGCGCTCCGGGAAAGGCTAAAGAAAAGATTCTTGAGGTTATTCCGGTTAAAGTGGATAAGGTTAAACTGCAGGAGCTTTATGAGAGTTTAGATTATACCGGGGATATTAAGGCTCAGGATGAAGCAGTGATTTATCCAAAGGTGAGCGGAAAGATTATTGAAAAAGTAAAAGAGGATGGCGCTTTGATCAATAAAGGAGAGGCGATTTGTTATATTGATCGTGATGAAGTCGGCCTTAAATTCCAAAAAGCTCCGGTAGAAAGTACACTTACCGGAATTTTAGGTAGAGTGTATGTTGATCTAGGAGAGAATGTTACAGCAAACACTCCCGTTGCTTTAGTAGTAAGCGCGGATAAAGTAAAGATTGGGCTAGATATTCCGGAAAAATATTTACCTAAGATCACTCTTGGCCAACAGGCTCAGATTAGCGTGGATAGTTGGGAGGACGAGAAATTTATAGGTAGCGTAACCAAGATCAGCCCGGTTATTGATCTGTCTACGCGCACAGCCCCGGTTGAGATAACGATTATGAACAAGGAGTATCGTTTAAAATCCGGGATGTTTGCTAAAGTGCAGTTGGTAATTGAAGCTAGAAACAATGTTCCGGTAATCTTAAGGGAAGCGATTATGGGCCGTGATCCGGATAATTATGTATTTGTAGTTGAGAATAAGAAAGCGGTATTGAGAAAAATAAGTTTAGGTATTCGTCAGGGGCCGTATTTTGAGGTGCGTGAAGGTTTAAAAGACGGCGACTCGGTAGTGATTATGGGCCAACAGCTGCTTTCTGATGGCGCCAGTGTTGAGCCGGAGGTGGAAAAAGAATGAGCTTACCAGAATTTGGCGTAAAGAAGCCGGTTACTAACTTGATGATTTTCTTGGCGATTATTATTCTAGCCCTTTATTCTTTGAGTCGTTTGGGTATAGATATGATGCCGGAGATCGAGCCACCCTCGATAACCGTAATATCAACTTATCCCGGGGCAGGAAGCGAAGATGTGGAGACAAATGTAACCGAAGAGTTGGAGAACCAATTAGGAACTACTCCGGGTTTAGAAAAGATTACTTCAAATTCTTCGGAGGGCAGCTCTTTAATTACTCTAAAGTTTATCTGGGGTACAAATCTTGATGAGGCTTCTAATGATGTCCGCGACCGTATTGAATTAGCCAAGCGATTCTTACCGGATATTCCGGATGAGATGGACAATCCTTTTATTTTTAAATTTAATACCGCCAATATTCCAATCATCTATTTTGGCATCACTGCTCAACAGACCTATCCGGATCTTTATGATTTAGTCGACAAAAAAATCGGAGATGCTTTAAGGCAGCTACCGGGGGTAGGCACGGTTCAGATTAACGGCGGCGGTTTGCAGCGCCAGATTAATATCTGGATTGACCGGCAGCGCTTAGAAGGATATGGATTTTCCGTTCTGGATATAGAAAACAAATTAAAAGAGGAAAATATTACTCAGCCGGTGGGGAGTTTGAAAACCGGGCTTACGGATTATCTTATCCGCCTTCCGGGTGAATTTGTGCGTCCTGAAGAGATTAATCTTTTAATTTTGGGCAAACGTAATGGGAATCCCATATATTTAAGGGATGTCGCCCGGATAGAAGATAGCTTTAAAGAGGTTACCAGCTTAGTGCGCATTAATAAACAACCGGGAATTATGGTGATGATCCAAAAACAGAGTGGGACAAATTCCGTAGAAGTTGCCCGTAAAGTGAAGGAAAAAATGGCGCAGTTGGTTAAAACTTTGCCGGCGGATGTTAAGGTTAATACCATATTTGATACCTCCCAGGATATTATTAATTCATTGAATTCTTTAAAATTTTCCGTTTGGTTGGGTATCGTCATGGTGATTATGGTGGCTTGGTTTTTCTTCCGGTCTTTGGTGCCAAGCTTGATTGTCGCTTTATCCATTCCTTTTTCTCTTTTAATTGCTTTTATTTATTTATTTTTAAGTAAAGGCACGATTAACACTATTAGCCTATCTTCTTTAGCGATTGCGAGCGGGATGGTAGTAGATAACGCGATTGTCATCGTGGACAATATTTTCAGGAGGTTAGAGAAAGGCAACCGGCCAACGGAAGCGGCGATCTTTGGAACCTCAGAGATGTTCCTTTCCGTATCCGCGTCAACATTGACGACAGTGGTAGTATTTATGCCGATGTTATTTATCCCGGGAGTAGTGGGGGTAATTTTCGGCGGGTTGGCAATTATTATTATCGTGACTTTGACTGCTTCTTTATTTACCGCTACCACTTTTACTCCGATGCTTTGCGCCCAATGGTTGCGTTTTAATCATACCAATAAAAAATCAAAACTTTTTGTTAAGTTTTATGCAATTTCTGAAAGCTGGTTTAAGAGTTGGGAAAATTTTTACAGCCGAGCTTTGGGATTTTCTTTGAAGCATAAAAAATTAATTTTAATCGGGTTTATTATTGCTTTTATTTTAAGCTTGCTCCTTGTGCCGTTTGTGGGTAATGAATTTATGCCTGAGGAGGATTCTGGAGATTTACGGATTACTATTAATTTACCGATCGGAACACGTATTGAAGAATCAGATAAAGTGGCCAAAAAGGTAGAGGAGATCTTTGATAAATATGTTCCGGAAGCGAAGTATTATTATGCCAGGTGTGGACAGGTTACCGGAGTCGGCAGGATGATTGGCGGAGCTAGTGGCACACATATAATTTCTGCGGGAGCAAAACTTGTTTCTAAGGATAAAAGAAAGCGTCCGGTAAAAGAAGTCGGCCAGGCAGTGAGAAATAAGATTAAGCTTATTCCCGGAGTATTAAGGACAGATATTTCTACGGGAAATCCTTTGGGCAACCTGATTACCGGAGGAGGCGGCAAGGCCGTGCAGCTGGAAATAATCGGGAATTCTTTTGCAGAAACCAATGCTTTGGCGCAGAAAATAAAGATAATTATGGAGCATATCCCCGGGGCGGTAGATGTCAGCATTTCACGGGAAGCAAACAGCCCGGAGTTAAAGATTGATGTGGATAGGGAAAAGGCAGCCAGTTTAGGGTTGGATATGAATACGATCGCTTCCACTTTAAAGGCTTTTATTCAGGGGACAACGGCGACAAAATACCGCGAAAATGGCAAAACCTATGATATTTATGTCAGGCTCCAAGAATCCTCGCGTACAAAATTAGAAGATATAGAGAATTTAACGATCATGGCTCCGCTGCCGTCGGATAATGCGCCTTTTGTGGGATTAGAAGCTTTAGCCAGTCGGCAAGGGGTCAAGCGGGCTCAAATTAAATTAAGTAATATCGCCAAGATCTCTGAGGCCAGCGGCCCGGATCGAATCGAACGTAAGAACCGGGAAAGAATGGTGAGAGTCCAGTGTAATGCTTATAAGCGGTCTAGCGGAAAGATCGTCGAGGATTTAAACAAACAAATCAGCAAGCTGGTGTTGCCGGCAGATGTTACGATAAACATCGGTGGGGAAGCGGAGGAGCAGAAAAAAGCTTTTGGCGATTTGACGCTTCTGCTTATTTTGGGTATTGCACTGGTGTATATGGTTATGGCGGCGCAGTTTGAATCACTGTTGGATCCTTTTATCATTATGTTTGCTATACCCTTTACTTTTATCGGCGTAATTTTAGGTTTTGTTTTAACCGGGACGACCTTAAGCATTAACACTTTCTTAGGGGTCGTCATGTTGATGGGTATAGTGGTGAATAATGCTATTGTTTTAGTGAGCTATATTATTATGCTGCGGGCGCGGGGATTTTCGATGCAGGATGCGGTAACTACCGCCGGAAGCCATCGTTTGCGTCCGATACTGATGACTACGATTACCACCATTGTCGGCCTTCTGCCTTTGGCGCTTTCTCGCGGTGAAGGCTCTGAGGTTTGGCAACCTTTAGGTATTACGATGATCGGAGGCTTAACGGTTTCCACTTTAGTTACTTTATTATTTGTTCCTACGCTTTACGCGGTGTTTCATAGGAAATCAGCTTTGAGGGAAGGTAATAAACAATGAAGATAATCATGTTGGTGTATAATGAGGCGCTAGATAATGAGGTGATGGAAATTTTAGAGAGTTGTTTGATGAAAAATTATACTAAGATTACCGGAGTTTTTGGCTGCGGCACATCCAGCGGTACGCATTTGGGTACGGATATTTGGCCAGGGTTAAACAATATTCTATATGTTGCCTGTGAAGAAGTGGTGGGTAAGAAAATCATTGTTTTGGTCAAACAACTACGCAAGAGCTTAGGAGCTGAAGGGATAAAAGCTTTTCTTCTGCCGCTGGAAGAGCTGACTTAAGAATCAAGGGGATAGATTTATCTCTGTTTTTAAGGTATACTTTAGATGTAAGTAGATAAAATCAGGAGAGGCAATGAAACTGAATCGTAAAGGGCTTTCATTAATTGAGGTTATGATTGGGGTGTTCGTTCTACTGGTAAGCATTTTAGCCGCGCTATCAGGGTTCCTGGGTTCTATGTTTTTGAATAACTCAAGTAACAACTTGACTACTGCAGTAAATGATGCTCAATATGTATTAGAGCAGGTCAAAGGCTTAGATTATGCTACCTGTATTCAGAATCTTCCAAACGCATGTTATACGATACCGACATTTATTAATTTATCGGGAGAAACAGTAGCTTTTGATCCTGCGCCTACTACGATAGGCCCTAATATTCGTAAGATAGCAGTAAAAGTTAGCTGGCAAGATAAGGGCCAGACAAGGAGCTTTTCACTTGCGTCATACTTTGCTAAATAAAAGGGGTATTAGTATTGTTGAGGTATTGCTGGTAACTGCAATTATCAGTTTGCTCTTGGGGAGCATTTTTTATCTCTTAAGCGCAGCGCAGTCTTTGCGTTTGGTTAGCACGGCAAAGATTGAGGTGCAATCAGAAGTAAGACGGGCTATGGATTGGATTGTTAATGATGTGCGCCAGACAGTTAACTATAGTATCGGATCTAAAGATAATAACCCTCTAAGTACACATATTAAATTTAAGAAGGTTATTGATTATGATACCTCAGGCAGTGGTTCGGCTTTATTTGGAAATTTTATAGAATACACCTATGATCCTACTTCTCAGACGATTATACGAACTGATTTAAGTATTGACAAAAGCTGGGCCTTTCGTAATATCATTCAGGCGCCATTCTATACTAAGCTATCGGATGGGAGTATTGTGATAATAAACCCCGTTAATCCTGGGAATGATAGTCCGATTTATACAACTGGGAATTTAATAATCGATATCAGAGGCCAGAAGCAGGCTAATGCTACAACAAATGTAGGCTATGCTTTAAAGGAAGAAGTAAAGATAAGAAACTAAAAGGTGTTAATTATGAATAATCGTGGAGTGGTTTTAATTTTTTCTCTTTTGGTGGCTTCGATCTTGTCTATTTTGTTAGTTGCTTTTTACTTTCAGAGTATAAACGAAAATCAGTTTGCTACTAGATATGCGGATTCTACGCGGGCTTTTTGGTTAGCAGAGGCAGGGGTGGCTAAGGTCAAGAGCAATGCGGGTATCGCTACTGCTACCGATAATAGTTTTGACGGTAACTCTCGCCATACTTATAATGCTGTTCCGACTCAAAAAGGAGCAACAGCTTATTATGATATAGTTTCTACTGGCACGGTGACTTCACCAAGCGGTAGAATCATAAGACGTGTAGCAAATGCCACAATGAAGTTGACTCCGCCAAGTGCCTCGCAATTCCAATATGGCGTTGAGACGACAAGTAATGATCTGGATTATAAAACTAAATGTATTAAGAATACGGAAAATCCTGCTCATATTACTAAGACAGGTTCAACCCAGACTTTTGATAATCTTTTCGGTATTAGTAAGGCTGAAATGAAAGCGATATCTCAGGCGCAAGGAACTTATCTGAACGGTAGTTTTGGTAATACAATAAATGCAAGTGGAGTAACTTGGGTGGATGTATCTTTGGGCCAAACGCTGAATATCCAGCATTTAAATGGTAGTGGTATTGTTATAATTAACGGTAACTTTAAAGTCAATGGAGTTCCCGCTGATGGTTTTAATGGGATACTTTATATTATTGGACAGTTAGAGACATTGGGTAATTCTGCTGTTAATGGTGCCGTATTTGTGGAGAGTAGCGCAGCAATAGGCGCGGATTTAAGCGGAAGCTCTTTAATAAGTTACAGTTCCCTTAATATTACTAATGCTTTGCTTGGAGTAGCCACTAAATCCATAACCTCTTGGCGGGAAATTTAAAAATAAAGAGAAAGATTCTATTTTTTACCCCTTTTATTCATTCATTGACAATAAAACAGTTATGTTATAGTATGTTGTGCGACGAGAATAAGCAGTGTCGGTAGCTGTCGGTTAAAAACTACAAAATTAAATATGCAAATATTAAAATCCATTAAAGCGCAATTAATTATTTACTTAACTTGTTTGGCTATTTTTTTAGCAATTAAAGATAAGAGCATTATATTTTTGCTGACCTGCGGCCTGGCCGTGTTTTCGGCTTTAGGCGTTGAATCTGCCATATTATATTTTAGAACCAAGGTTTGGAAGTTTACCGCAAGCTCTATGATCACTGGTTTAATTATCGGTTATGTGCTTTCCAGTGATCAGGCGTGGTGGAAGTTTCCAGCTGCTGGCGCATTAGCTATACTTTCCAAGTATTTAATTGTTTTTAAGAAAAAACATATTTTTAACCCCGCGGCTTTTGGTATTTTTCTGACGCTTATTTTATTCGGTGTTTCTACCCAATGGAAAGGGACATATGTTTGGTATATACTTTTACCTTGTGGCATTTATTTTGCCCAAAAAATAGGGAAGTTAAAAATAGTGATCAGCTATTTTTTGGTTTCTTTGGTTTTATTTGGGACTCAAGCTATCGCACAAAGAATTCCTTTAGGGCATATTTTAGGTTATTTGAGTTATTTTTATATTTTTGTGATGATTATTGAACCTAAAACATCACCGGTTAAACCCAGAGGACAGATTATTTTTGGCGCAGGAATTGCTATTTTAATTTTTATACTTACCGAATCCGGAGTTAGGTTTGATGTCGAGTTGTTTAGTTTATTGGTTTTAAATCTGGGGACGGTTCTGTTTTTAAAAAAACAGAACCGTCCCCCTGATTTTAAACAAGGAGAATAATGATGAAAAAAGTCGTATTATTATTTGGATTTTTTACCCTTTTCGTACTAAGCGCGGTAGCTTACGCCCATCCGCCCTCGGATATTAAAATAACTTTTGATCCAAAAACAAAAATATTGAATGCGGTTATCATTCATGATGTAAGTAATCCCAGAGCGCATTATATTAAGAAAGTTGATGTTGCTTTAAACGGAAAAAAAATAATCGAGCAGAGTATATCTGTGCAAGATAATTTTGATAGTCAGACGGTTAGCTATCTTATCCCGGATGCTAAAGTTGGTGACGTATTTTCTGTTGAAGGCTATTGTAGTATAAGTGGAAAGTTAGAAAAACAGTTAAAATAATTACGTCATTCCCACGAAAGTGTGAATCTAAAAGTAGATCCTCGTTTGCGCGAGGATGACAAAGAGAAATAATAAAGGGGATAAAATGAACATATTTGTAGGTAATTTATCTTTTGAAGCCAAAGAAATAGATGTCCAGAGGGCTTTTATGGCTTTTGGCGTAGTTACTTCTGTGGCGATTGTGATGGAGAAAAAAGGCAAAAAATCCCGGGGGTTTGGGTTTGTTGAAATGCCTGATGAGCAGGAAGCACTGGCGGCGATTGCTCAGTTGCAGGGCAAAGATATTTTAGGCCGTCCGATTAATGTTACGCCGGCTGTATCTAAGGGGCCAAAAAGTGAACCGATTGGCAAAAGAAATAAATACTCAAGCGGAGTGGGGGGTGGCCGGCATGATCCTTCTTTTGTGCGAACAGGAAAATATAAAGAAGGAAGGCGTTCGCTTAGTTATGTAAAACAAAGAACGGATGCCGGAATTACTACCCCGGTTCCTGAAAAAAGATATAAGTCTAATCCTATGCGTTGGCT
>JAPLMA010000049.1 GCA_026387255.1 Candidatus Omnitrophota bacterium
GTTTTTTTCTTATCCGCAATAAAAATAAGCCCAGCCAGGCCGCTCCTTCTATCGGTTCACAGCCAGTAGCGCTTTATACCGGAGGTATCGCTGCTGGAAGTGCCGTGGGAACAGCCACTTATTATTCCAATAGCGCTAAATAAAATAAGACCCTGTTTCCTAACCAATCGGGAAACAGGGTCTTATTTTGAAAAACTAGGTGACGTTTCTAGGTTTTGGCACAGCCCGACGAAGCAATCCTGCCCTTAGTAATCACCCTATGCGCGTCATTGTGAGTCTCGCCAACGGCGGGACGAAACAATTTCGTCTTTTCGGTTGTAAAAGTAAAGGAAGAGAGGTAAAATAAGCCCTAGTTAGGAAGGGCGTTATTATGAGGTTAGATAGCAAAATTTAAAGGCAACTCTCTAAAAGATAGGGAGTTGCTCTTTTTGTAAAAAGGAGACTAGGGTGAATTGGCTTAAAAAATTGGAAGGATTGTTAGGAATAAAGATAGAAATATGCGTATCCATTATTGCAACGGTTGTTCTTATTTGGCAATTAACTATTCTTAATAATCAGTTAGCAGTGCAATCCAAAACCATGAAAGCCGACAATCTGATAAAATTGAATCAACAGATATATCCTTGCGAAAACATGAAAGAGATAATAGAAGCAATTGGTAATGATAAGCCTATTTTGAAAAAGAATAGAGGGCCATTTACAGAGGTGGTGCTAGATAACTTTTTAGGTTATTTTGAAATGTTGGGCATTATGGAAAGAAGAGGTTACTTAGATGCAGATTTAATTTATGATATGTTTGGTTCAGATATTGAAGCCATATCCAACAATAAAGAAATACAAAAATACATTCAGAGCGAGAAGGAAAAAGGATATAATTGGCCCTTTCTTAATTGTATTATACAAAAAATAAAAACACTGGATTGTAGAGAAAAACAACCGGAGAGAAAGATAAACAGAAACGGCTCATAGTTTTACTAGGCATGTTAATTATTTGCTTGGGGTAATGCGAAAACTTAGATGTGGAATACATAAAACTTAGAGACACTTCGGGTTTTTAAAAATGGCGATATTTTTATAAATAAAAATTGTTTCTAGTCTTGCTTAAACAATGGTGACCATATTTATTTCGCACAGTAAAAAAGATGTGGAACTCGTGAAGGTAATTGATTTAAATTTACGGAATGTCGGAATAGCGCCTATATTAAGAGAATTTACCCCGGAGAGTAAACCTCCTTATGCTGATATTGATGCAGATATATCTAGATCTGACGCAGTTTTTGCATTCCTTACCCAGAACGTGAAAGTTACCGACCATACTCAAAATTGGGTAACGCATGAGATAACAAAAGCGCATGATCTAAATAAGCCGACATACATCATTGAAGATAGAAATAATCCTGTGCATTTTCCTATTCCTAAATTACGGAATTACATTTTATATGACCAAACAAGTATAAGAGACTGGATTCTTATACAAAATATAGCATCTTCAATAAAGAGAAACGAAGAAATATGGTTGGGAGCGCTTGCCGCAGGGGCAGCAGGTGTTTTATTGTTTAAGAGAAACAGGATTGCCGGTTTTTTGGGAGGAGCAGCGTTAGGCGGGATTTTACTGGCATTGACATCGCCCGAAGCACAATTGAGGACTCCCGCTGCTATTGAATGCGATAAATGCGGCATAGTTTTTAATCTGTATACGAATCTTAATCTTGATTGTTTACATTGTCCATCTTGTAGGACCATGTTAAGCTTAATAAGTAAATAATAAATAAAGGGTAAAGTTTTAAAAAACCAGAGGAATATTTTAAATTCGCTAATGTAAATGGAGGTAATATAATATGTCAGAAATTTATTTGAATTTTAACTTGAGAATTGATACTCAATCAGCTCAAGCATTATTTAAGGTAATTCAGGAACAATTATCTAAGGGCATGAAAAAGCTTTGCCTCTTAATTTCATCACCTGGTGGCTACGTTGATCCGGGCATAGCAATTTATAACTTCTTAAAAGGATTACCAATTGAAGTAAACACGCATAATTATGCTAGTTGTGATTCTATAGCAGGTGTAGTATTTTGTGCAGGCCTAAAAAGATACACTGTTAGTAATTCAAGATTCTTAATACATGGGATAAGTATCACATACCAAAATCAACAATTTAATGAAACTGGGCTACAAGAAGCCTGTAACTCATTAAGAAATCAGAGAGAGACAATGTCAAAGATAATCGCGAAAGAATGCAATAAGAAGGTAGAAGACGTTGAAAAAGATATGCTCCAAGGAATAATATTAGCTCCTGAAGACGCTACCAAGTATGGATTGGTTAGTGAAGTAAGGGATAAATTAATACCAGACGGTATTAATTTTATCAACGTAACTTTATAATTAAGATCTCAGTAACTTGGGTCTAGAAATAATTTCATTTAATATTGTTTAAAGCGTGTAAGAGTTCTAATTTAAGGAGGCAAAATGTTGGATTCATTATTAACTAATTTTAAAGAGTTAGTATTAAATTTTACTTTACGCAGACTTTTCTATACTTTAATTTTAATTCTTATTGTTCTTATAGTTATTTCAGCATTTGAGTGGTATACTGCCTCATTTCAACTTAACAAATTAGAAAAAATTACAAAAATAATAAGTGAAATACAAAGCATAAAAAGCAATATTAAGAGTAATGATGCTGAAATTATGAATATCTGTTCTGAGATGACTACTCAATTACAAAGAGAGGTTAAATTAAAGACCTTTTCGCTCCGTTACGGAAGCCTTTTAATTAGATTCTTAATAGGTTTATTTCCCTGGATTTTGTTTAGTTTAATCTATATCCCTTCAATCAAACGAAAGGAACAAAATGCTTTTTCTGGAATGTATGCAACTTTATTCTTTGGTGTAATAATCGGAGCTATTGCTATTTTTTCCCCTATAATTAACTTTTGGTTGAATTGTTTAATATCTTTAATTATGTTCTTTGCGATTGTTTTGTTTATTACTTTTATAATGAAAAGAAAGGATAGTAAAAAATTAATTAGTAAATAGTAAGTAATTTTTAAGATAATTATAAATAGGAAATAAAATAACGGATCTATTTTTTTAAATTTATCCCAATGAGCGTATACGTATATTGCATAAAAGAAGATTATCGTTATCAGTCATCGCTAACCGGAAGCGAATTTGAAAATGAGTGGTTTAAATTATCCCCGGATGGCATGGTGATAGTGATGGGAACGCATTCTAAGGGTTATGCCTGGGATGGGTGCAGCCCTAAGTTTAAAATAAAAGACATCTACATAGGCGTTCCTGAGGCAGTGTTAAATTTTGGCACCGGCCAAAGTAAAACTTATTATGCCTCTTTAGTCCATGATGTATTCTATCAATTTAGCAAAAAAGTCAGGTCATGTATTAAGCGTAAGGAAGTTGACCGGGAATTTTACGTAATTCTAAGAAGAGATAATTTTAGGTTCGCTTCACTTTATTACTTTTTCGTGCGGATGCTTGGTTGGATATGGTGGTATAGAAGATAAAACAGGAGGTTTTCTATGTCCGAAGGCGGATTTTTAGTTAAGTTTGACGGAAAAAAGGTTGAGCGTTGTTACGTGGTGACATTTGATTATGACGATTAGCAATATATAATTAATGGGACAGAGAAAAAAGAGTTGCCCTCTGGAATCAAAAGTATAACTGTTGAAATAGAGTAGTATAATTCCGTCAATAATAAATGGGCCACCTGTTGAAATTTAAGAGTATAAAAAACATCCCTCTATTATTTCTTCTTTGTTTTGCAATCGTGTTTTTCCCTTTTAACGTTTCTGCCGATGTGCTTTTTGGCAAGTCTTATCATCAAATTCTTCATAAATATCTCATCCAATCTAAAAGTTCAATCACCGTAGCAATGTATTTTATCATTATAAACCCTGCGGATAAAACTGACCCGATTAATGAGCTGGTTAATGATCTTATAATCGCGAAAAACCGCGGAGTAAAGATAAAAGTTATTCTGGAGGATTCAAAGCTAAAAGAAAATCGCCTTGCCTATGAAAAATTACGGGCGAATAATATAACTGTCTATTTTGATACTGCCCAACATCTTTTGCACATAAAGGAAGTTGTTATCGATGACAGGTATGTATTTGCCGGAAGCGCTAATTGGTCTAAAGCGGCGATAGAGGATAATTACGAAGCAACCTATTTCAAAGATTCTGCCCGGGACGCTCTTGTCTCTAAGCAGTATATTGATAATATTCCTATTCAGAAAAAAGACATATTTCTGCCGCAGGTTGAAGGCGTTGCTATTTCACCTGATTTTCTCCTCGCCCCCAATTCAGGACGCAGGCTTCTTAAGGCCGAGGCTTTTAAACAATTTGACCTTTATTTATTATTATGCGAACTTCAACAGGAAACAGCTAGATCATCTCTCGATATTGACTATGATTCATTAGCTGGAAAAATGGGATATCAAGCGCCAGTGGATTTAGGTAAATACCGCGATAATCATCACTATTTCTATGAAAGGATACACCGTTCGCTTAAGCGTCTTAAAGGGTATGGCCTTATAGATTATAATAAAGGTAAAGTTATTTTAAAAGCGGATAACAGCAAGAAGGCTGGCGCTCACATGATAATAATTCCCTTTGAATATTGGGAATATGGATATTCTGATAGTTTATCCATGCGGGCAAAGTACATCTATTTGATTTGTTTGTATGAGGCCAGCCATTCGACGCGGTATCCTTTCTGGTTTCGCAGCCAGGAGGATATGTCAAAACTTTATGGGATAAGCGATACTACTATTTCCTTAGGTTTATTAGAGTTGGAGAAGAAGGGAATAATTGAGATAACCAGAGATAAGCCAAAACCTCCGGATTTTTCTGACCGCAAAGCCAATATTTACAGGATGCTTTCTCTTACCCGCAGTCCCGTTGAAGGATGATCGCCTGCCATTAGTATTCTTATTATTTAAATATTTGTTAGATTCTAGTGTTTTGAACGTCTGTTGTAGTAGTGAATGACCGGGAACATGCCGATTTCTCCTGGTGAAAAGAGATATTTACATTATAAAAGATGTAAAAATAGCTTGATTAAACAATTTATTTATTGTATACTTTAAATGGATAAGAATACCATAGATAAGAAAGCGATATTTTATATAGACGAAGAGGGCGATAGCCCGGTTGAAGAGTTTTTGGATCGTTTAGACGAAAGCGCTAGAGCTAAGATTACTGCAAGAATTGAGTTTTTGGGTAAGCATTGGCACCAAGTACGTAGGCCTTTAGTAGATTATCTCGAAAACGGCTTATACGAGTTGCGGGTTCAGTTTGCTAAGGATAAAGTTAGAGTGATCTATGCGTATATGTTCAAGGATTATATTGTGCTATTGCATGGGATTATCAAGAGATCGGCAAAGGTCCCTGAGAATGATAAGACGATCGCCAAACAACGGCGAATTCATTTTGAAAAGCTTGTTAAAGAAGGGAGAGTAAAATTACCATGAATAAAAACGGGGAGAAAGTTATAATTTCTAAAACTATAGGTCAGTATACTGAGGAACAGTATCGAAAAAGCCCGGATTTCCGTAAAGCATATGATGAAGAGCTCGCTCGATTGCATATTGGCTATAAAATTGCTCAGTTGCGTAAAGAAAGAAAGTTGACTCAGCAGGAGCTCGCCAGAAGAATTAATTCTAACCAGCAAACAATATCGCGTATAGAAGATACTCGCAATACCCGGCTCAACTTTAAGACATTGATTAGGGTTGCCGCGGCATTGCAGGCGTATGTCCGTGTGGATTTTGTGCCTAGAGAATTAGCTGCTTAGTAAAGATATGGACGGTTTTTTCTCTAGTTCCCTAAATTATGCCTTTACAAACAAAAATCCCCGGGGAAATGCTCCGGGGTTTCTTGTAGGTGATAGGCCTAATAGCTTTCGCTATCGTTCCTAGCCTCCTTGTTGTGTTTACTTCTCTCACTTACATACAAAGTATGCCATATAAATTTTCAAATTTCAAGTACCCCAAAAAAATAATTTTATAGTATAATAACTCTTGTATGCAAACTACATCTATCCAATATCTTAAAGGCATCGGGCCTAAGCGGGCAAAAAGTTTTACGGCTAGGGGCGTCTATACCATTGAGGAGCTGCTATATTATTTTCCTCGCCGTTATGAAGACCGTACGAATTTTGCCAAGATCTCCCAGCTTAAAGAAGATCAGATCTATACTATTAAAGCTCAAGTTTTAGCCGGAGGGCAGCGCAACTCCTGGCGCAGGCGCGCACTTAGTATCACCGAAGCAGTCGTGGGGGATAACACGGGCAAGCTATCTTGTATCTGGTTTAATCAGCCGTATCTTAATAAATATTTAAAAGTGGGCGCCCCTTTAATTCTTTATGGGAAAGTTGAGCGCTATAACAGCCGGTTACAGATGAGTAATCCGGAATTTGAGTTTCTGGACAGTCAAGACGATGATTCTTTAAATGTTGGTAGGATTGTCCCAATTTATACTTTACCGCAAGGATTTAGCCAGCGCAGTTTACGGCGCTTAATTAAGAATGCCCTGGATGAATTTTTACCAAAAATTAATGATCCGCTGCCATTTGATTTACGCAGCCGCCGTAATCTGCTTAATCTGGCGCAGAGTTTGTTAAATATACATTTCCCGCAAGATTTAGCTTTGCAGAAACAGGCGCATACACGCTTAAGTTTTGAAGAGTTTTTGTTATTCCAATTACCACTTGTTTTAAGAAAGCTGCGCCGTAAAGAGGAAGTTGGAATCAATCATGTTGTTAATGGCAGGTTAATTGAGGATTTTATTTCCGGCCTGCCTTTTAAACTTACCACCGCGCAACAAAAAGTTTTAGGGGAAATTAAAGCGGATATGGCTTCCGCGCAAGTTATGCAGCGGCTTTTACAGGGAGATGTGGGGTCCGGAAAGACGGTTGTCGCCACTATCGCTTGCTTGGCGGCTATTCAAAGCGGGTATCAGTCAGCTTTTATGGCGCCGACAGAGATATTGGCTCGGCAGCATTATGAGAAAATATCCCGGCAATTAGAGCAGTTAACTTTTAATGGGCGCAAATTACGCCTCGTTTTATTAGTTGGTCAGGATAAACAAAAGCAAAAAATATATCAGCAGATAAAAGAAGGAAAAATCGATTTAGTCATTGGTACGCACGCGTTATTGCAAGAAGAATTAAGCTTTAAGAGTTTAAGTTTTATTGTCATTGATGAGCAGCATAAATTTGGTGTTGGCCAAAGAGCGCTTTTGCCGAAGAAAGGTAATCATCCGGATGTGTTGATTATGACGGCCACGCCTATTCCGCGCACCTTAGCCATTACTCTTTATGGGGATTTGGATATCTCGGTAATTAATGAGTTACCCCTGGGCCGTATCCCCATAAAAACCTTGCAATTTAATCAGGGCCAGAGGAATAAGGCTTATGCCTTGGTTAAGCAAGAGCTTAAATGCGCTCGGCAGGCGTATATTATTTATCCGGTAATTGAGGAATCATACGCTTTAGACATTGCCGGAGCCAAGAAAATGTTTGGCGAACTTAAAAGCGGGGAATTTAAAGCGTTTCGTCTTGGTTTGGTCCATGGTAAATTAAAAGCTCAGGAACAGAATGAAATAATGCTTAAGTTTAAGAATAAACAGTTGGATCTTTTGGTGGCGACCACTATTTTAGAAGTAGGTATTGACATTCCGAGTGCTACTTGTATGATTATTGAACATGCCGAGCGTTTTGGCTTAAGCCAGTTGCATCAGTTACGCGGAAGAATCGGCAGGGCGAAGTTGCAATCATTTTGCATACTTGTTTCTGATACTCAAACGCCGGAGGCAAAGGCGCGCCTGGCAGCAATGGTTGTTTCCAGTGATGGATTTTACATCTCAGAAGAGGATTTAAGAATCCGGGGCCCGGGTGAGTTTTTTGGTAACCGGCAACATGGATTAGCGGAATTAAAGATTGCTAATCCTTTAATCCAAATGCAGCTGCTTAAAGCCGCCAGAGAAGAAGCCATTGGTTTGATTAATCAGGATGCCCGTTTAGAAGAGCGGCCGCATCAATTATTAAAGGCCAAGCTACTCCAGAGATTTCCGGAGTACGAGAGGTTAATGCTAGTTGGATAATTAAACCCGAAATCCGAGACCCGAAACTCTAAACAAATTCGAAACTATAAATTCGAAAATTAAGTAGTGATTTTAAGGTTTTGAGTTTTAGATTTAGGATTTGTTTAGGATTTAGAATTTCGTGTTTAGAGTTTAATATTATGCGTATCACTACAGGAAAATACCGTAACCGTAAATTACATATGCCTAAAGGTATCCGTCCGACTCAGGACAAGGTACGTAAGGCAGTTTTTGATATTTTAGGAGATATTAGCGGATTAACGTTCTTAGATGTTTTTGCCGGTTCCGGAGCAGTTGGTTTTGAGGCACTTTCCCGCGGGATTGCTCAGCTGACCCTGGTGGAATCTAACCATAATTCTATATTGGCGATCAAAAGGAATATCGCGCTGCTTAATGCTACGGATTGTAATTTATACCATCTGGAGGCAGAAAAGGCAGTTAAGCTTTTGAGTTTGGATAAAAAAAGCTTTGATATTATATTTATTGATCCGCCATATCTTAAGGATATGGCAAAAAAAATCTTGCAAACTTTAGAGGCTTATGATATATTGTCGCCCAATGGTTTAATCGTGGTGCAGCATTCCAGGCTGGAAGAGATGCCTGCCGATGGCTTTAAATTTAGTTTAATTAAAGAAGCTAAGTACGGTGATACTTGGCTTTCGATTTTTAGTCATGCTGAGCGTGAGAAAGAGTAAGATGTGTCAAATTGCTTTATATCCAGGGACATTTGATCCGGTAACTAACGGCCATATTGATCTGATTTGCCGTGCGCGTGAAATTTTTTCCGATGTCATTGTCGCGGTGGCGCATAATCCGCATAAGCAGCCGGTTTTTAGTGTTGCGCAAAGGATGTCGATGCTTAAACAGGCGATTGGCGGCATGGACGGAGTAACGGTTACTCATTTTGATGGACTGGTGGTGGATTTTGCGCATAAATTGAAGGCTAAAGTATTAGTGCGTGGGGTACGCATGCTTTCAGATTTTGAGTATGAGTTTCAGATGGCCTTAACCAATCGTAAGCTTTCAAGTGATGTTGAAACGATC
Source organism: Candidatus Omnitrophota bacterium (assembly GCA_026387255.1). Classification (GTDB taxonomy): domain Bacteria; phylum Omnitrophota; class Gorgyraeia; order Gygaellales; family Profunditerraquicolaceae; genus UBA6249. The sequence goes on from JAPLMA010000049.1 coordinate 9,167, forward strand.
TTTCTTATGCCGCATGAATCTTACAGTTATCTTTCCGCGAAACTGATTAAAGAAGCCGCGGCGCTGGGAGCTGACCTATCTAGTTTTGTGCCGGATTTTGTGGGGCGGGCTTTACAGAAAAAATTATATAGAAAGAAGTGAAGATAATTATTAATCAGGTCCCGGCAGAGGGCCTGTATTTAGAAGAAGAGATTGAGTCAGCCCAGTTGGATCTGGATACCGCTCTTATAAAGTTTCGCTCTCCTCTGAAGCTGGCGGCGCGGATAACCCGGATCACTAACGCGCTGATGGTAGATTTAAATATGAAGGCGGTTATTTTCGCGGATTGTTCCCGCTGTTTGAGTGAGTTTGAATGGGTCTTTGATAAGGACATACAGTTAAGTTATGCTTTGGATAGTAGTGATGTTTTTATTGATTTAAAACCTAACATTAGAGAAGAAATAATATTAGATTACCCCATTAAGCCTTTATGCAGCTTAAGTTGTAAAGGCCTTTGTGTAAAATGCGGTAAAAACAAAAACGAAGGAGGATGCAACTGTGGCTCTACCTAAACGAAAGCATTCAGTAACCCGTGGACGAAAACGCCGTACGCATTGGAAGGTTAAAGTAACCAGCCTGATCCCTTGCCCGCAATGTAAGGAATTAAAGCTTCCGCATCGGGTCTGCTTGGCCTGCGGATATTATGATGGCCGACAGGTCATGGAAATCAAGGTAAAAGCAAAGAAGAAAAAATCCCGTTAATTAAGAAGAAAGGGTTTTAATGAAAATAGTTGTTGATGCCATGGGTGGTGATCATGCGCCTGAGGTAGTGGTTAAGGGTAGCTTGGCGGCGGTAAAAGAGTATGATCTGGATATTATTTTGGTGGGGGATCAGTCCAAGATTGAAGCTCTTTTAAAAAAAGCCAAATATACCGGTAACCGGATCACTGTGCAGCATACCACTGAAGCGATTGAGATGTGCGAACCTGCGGCAAACAGTGTTCGACGCAAGCGAGATTCCTCTATTGTGGTCGGCCTGAATCTGGTTAAAGAAGGCAAGGCGGATGCTTTTTTCAGCGCCGGCAATACCGGGGCAGTAGTTTGCGCGGCGACTTTAGAGTTAAGGCTCTTGCCGGGGATCGAGCGGCCAGGCATCGGTATCATTATCCCTTCTTTAAAAGGCAATACACTGATTATTGATGTGGGCGCCAATATCGATCCTAAACCTACTCAGCTATTGCAATACGGGATTATGGCAGACGCTTATTGTAAGAATATTCTGAACAAGCCTAATCCTAGCGTAGGGTTACTGAATATCGGAGAAGAAGAGAAGAAGGGTACGGAATTTATTCAGGAAGCATATGGGTTATTGGAAAAAAGTAAATTAAATTTTATCGGTAATGTGGAAGGTAAAGATCTTTTTACCGGTAAGTGTGATATTATTATTTGCGATGGTTTTGTCGGTAATGTGGCTTTGAAGGTTTCAGAGAGCGCGGCGGAGGCGATGCAGACATTTTTAAAACGCCATCTCTTAAGTAATATCTGGGGTAAAATCGGCTTAATTTTTATGATCCCCAGCCTTAAGCGCTTTAAGAAAGAGATTGATTACGCTGAATATGGCGGAGTGCTTTTATTAGGGGTAAATGGCGTAGTAATTATCGGCCATGGCCGTTCGAGCATCAAGGCGATTAAAAATGCTATCCGGGTAGCTAAAGAAGAAATTGAGCTGCAAGTTAATTCCAAAATTCTTGAAGCTTTAAAATAGAAAGGCTTAGTATTGAAAAAAGTCGGGATTATCGGGGTCGGCGAATACCTGCCGGAGAAGATTCTTACCAATGCCCAGCTTGAAAAGATGGTGGATACTTCTGATGAGTGGATTACTACGCGCACCGGTATTAAAGAAAGGCATTTAGCTGCCCAAGGCCAGGCGGCTTCGGATTTAGCGGTTAAGGCTGCCCAACAGGCACTGGCCAATGCCAAGCTTAAAGCCGAAGATATTGAGTTGATTATCGTGGCGACAATTACTGGTGATATGCCTTTTCCTTCGACCGCGGCGGTTGTGCAAAATAAGCTGGGCGCTAAGCATGCGGTTAGCTTTGATATTTCCGCGGCCTGCGCGGGTTTTGTTTACGGAATTTCTGTGGCGCAGCAGTTTATTGCCTGTGGTACTTATAAAAATGCTTTAGTGATTGGTGTTGAGGTTTTGTCTTCGATTACTGATTGGCTTGATCGTAATACTTGTGTATTGTTTGGTGATGGCGCCGGAGCGGCAGTTTTAGCGCCAGTAGCTAAGGGCGGGATTATTTCTACCTATTTAGGGTGCGACGGTTCAAAGGCGGGTATTTTAAATATGCCGGCTGGCGGCTCGCGTAATCCGGCGACGCATACGACCGTGGAAAATCGCCAGCACTTTTTAAAAATGCAGGGTAATGATGTGTTTAAAATTGCCGTTAACACCATGACGAATGCTGCCGAAGTCGTTCTGAAACAGGCGGGTTTGACTTTTGCGGATATAGATTTAATTATCCCGCACCAAGCTAATGCGCGGATTATTATGGCCGTCGCCAAAAAACTCGGTATCCCCGAAGAGAGAGTTTATTTGAATATCGAAAGATGCGGGAATATGTCTAGCGCTTCTACGGTTACCGCGCTTTGCGAGGCAGTGCAGGAAGGCAAAGTTAAAAAAGGTGACATTATCCTTCTGGACGCATTCGGAGCGGGCCTGGTTTGGGGTGCTTGTATTATCGAATGGTGAGCTTGTCTAACCATCGAATGGTGAGCTTGTCGAACCATCGAATGGTAGGTTATCTTTTTGCCGGACAGGGTAGCCAATATGTCGGCATGGGAAAAGATTTATATGCATCTTTTCCGGAAAGCAAAGCGGTCTTTGACAAGGCAGATAAAATTTTAGGATTTTCTATAAGTGATCTTTGTTTTAACGGCCCACTGGAGGAATTAACTCAGACTTCTAATTGTCAGCCGGCGATTGTGACGGTGTCGATTG
>JAPLMA010000079.1 GCA_026387255.1 Candidatus Omnitrophota bacterium
AGTATTTATCCGGCATATTATGCTAGCCGCATAATTCCTAGCGAGGCTGTCCGGCATGAGTGAAGAAATAATAAAAGCCAGCGCGATTTGTAAAAGTTACCGCGATAACTTAAATAATCTTGAGGTATTAAAAAATATAAATTTTACTGTTTCTGAGGGGGAATTTTTAGTAATCCAGGGGCCAAGCGGCGCGGGTAAATCGACGCTTTTGCATATTTTAGGCGGTTTGGATAATCCGACCCGCGGAAAAATCTATTTTCAGGGAGCGGATATTTACGCGATTGATGAAAATACACGTTCTTCGTTTCGTAATCAGAAAATAGGTTTTGTTTTTCAGTTTTTTCATCTTTTACCGGAATTAAATACTTTGGAAAATGTTTTATTACCGGGAATTTTAAAATCTTGGTGGGAAAGAAAAAAATGCTTAGGGGTGGCTCTGGAGCTTTTAGAAAGATTGGGGTTATCGCAAAGACTTAATCACCGGCCGGGCGCTTTAAGCGGCGGGGAGCAGCAGAGAGTGGCGATTGCCCGGGCATTGATTAATCGTCCACAGCTTTTGCTCTGCGATGAACCCACCGGTAATTTGGATTCGGAAAACGGCAAAAAAATCCTGCAGCTTTTAATTGAGCTTAATCAAAGTCAAAAGATTACTATTGTTATGGTTACTCATGATCAGGATATTGCCTGCGGCGCCGGAAGAGTGATACATTTAAAAGACGGGATTATTTCAGGAAATAATAATGATAAACCCTAAATTCGAAATACTAAACTCTAAACAAACTCGAAACTATAAACTCAAAGAGTCAAAATATAACTTTTAAAGTTTTGAGTTTTGGATTTAGGATTTGTTTAGGATTTCGAGTTTAGTGTTTAGGGTTTAATAAAAGGGGAGGTATTCATGAAGATCTATATTAACGGAAAATTTTATGCTAAGGATAGCGCGAAAATTTCAGTGTTTGATCATGGTTTGCTTTATGGCGACGGAGTTTTTGAAGGGATTCGTTCCTATAATCGCCGGGTGTTTAAATTAAATGAACATATTGACCGGCTTTTTGAATCTGCCCAGAGTATTATGTTAAAGATTCCTTTGACTAAAGAGCGGCTAATTAAGGCAGTCCTAGAAACACTTAAGGCCAATAAATTAGACAATGCTTACATCCGCCTGGTGGTTACTCGGGGAGTAGGTGATTTAGGGCTTGATCCGCGAAAATGCGATCAGGGCTCAACAGTTATTATTATTGCCGATAAAATTGCTTTGTATCCGGAGAAACTATATCGGGCGGGTTTGGTGATTGTTACCGTGCCTACGGTGCGTAATTTACCGGAAGCGCTTAATCCTCAGATTAAGTCTTTGAATTATTTAAATAATATTCTGGCTAAAATTGAGGCAGGTAATGCCGGATGCGATGAGGCGATTATGCTGGATTCTTTGGGGTATGTGGCGGAATGTACTGGAGATAATATTTTTGTGGTAAAAAATGGGCATCTTTATACTCCTCCGCAGTGCATGGGGACATTACGCGGAATTACTCGCGATGCTATTTTAGAAATTGCCCGTAAGAATAAGATTGCCGCACACGAACATGTAATTACGCGTCATGAAGTTTACATTTCGGATGAGTGTTTTCTTACCGGCACCGCCGCCGAAGTTATTCCTGTAGTTAAGGTGGATGGCCGAGTTATTGGCCAGGGTAAACCAGGGAAACTTACCTTGAGCCTGATGAAAAAATTTAAAGAGTTAACTGCGATAAATGGAGTAAAATATTAATGCTTTGTGATGTTTGCGGTAAAAATCCGGCCACGGTGCATTTGACCGAGATCATTGATGAGCAGATGAATGAGTTGCATTTATGCGAAGACTGCGCCAGGCATAAGAGCGCGGCCATGGAGCAGCAGTTTGGTTTAAGTGATCTGCTGGCGGGTATGGCGGATTTCGAGAAGCCTTCCAGTAAAGAAGAAGAGGTAGTGACGATTAAATGTCCCAGCTGCGGTTTAACTTACGCGGATTTTAAAAAGATCGGACGGTTGGGTTGCGGTGAGTGTTATAATGTTTTTCGTAAATACTTAGCACCTTTGTTAAAACGTATACATGGATCAAATCAGCATATTGGTAAAAATCCGGCTAAGATAAAAGTTGCCGCCAAGCTTTATAAAAAGAAAACCGGTTTGCCGGAATTAAAAAACCAATTGCAAAAAGCCATTCAAGATGAGGCTTTTGAAGAGGCAGCGCGCCTGCGTGATCAGATAAAAGAAATAGAAAGTAAAAAGGAAAAAGAAAGTTAATATGCAGATTAATGATTTAATTAATCATACTAGTGAATGGCTAAAGGGAACCGGGCCGCATAGTGACGTAGTAATCTCCAGTAGAATACGCCTGGCCAGAAATCTTAATAAATTTCCTTTTCCGCATTGGGCATCTAAGGCGCAGTTAAACGCGGTCTTGGAAAAGAGCAGCCAGGCCATGGAAAAAGTGGAGTTGCTTAAGCAGTCTACGCTTTTTGTTTTGGCAAACTTAGATAGTATCGATAAGCAGTTTTTAGTGGAGCGACACCTGATGTCTATTGAGCATACTCAGAAAACCGAGCAGAAAGCGGTGTTGGTTAATGATGAAGAAAATATCGCTGTGATGATTAATGAAGAGGATCATTTACGTATTCAACTTATGCAGTCAGGGTTTAATCTTTTCGAGGCCTGGGGGATTATCAATGGTATTGATGATTGTTTAGCCAAGCTTTTGGATTACGCGTATCTGGATGATTTCGGTTATCTTACTGCTTGCCCGACGAATACCGGCACGGGTATGCGCGGTTCAGTGATGCTGCATCTACCGGCATTGGTGATGAGCCGGCAGATCGAGCGGGTATTGGCCGCGATTGCTAAATTAAGTTTTACGACGCGCGGGCTTTACGGCGAAGGGACACAAGCCAGCGGCAATTTTTTCCAGATTTCTAATCAGGTTTCTTTAGGCCACAGCGAGAATGAGATTATCGAGAATATTAATGGTTTGATCCGGCAGATTATTGAACAAGAGACGCAGGCCAGGGAGATTATGTTGGCTAAAAGTAAAGATGTTTTAGAGGATAGAATTAATCGTTCCCTGGGTATTTTAAAAAGCGCGCGAATTATTAGCAGCCAGGAAACGACGGAATTGCTCTCCATGATTAGATTAGGAAGCGATTTGGGCATGATCAAGGATATAGACCGGCGCACGATTAATGAACTTTTTATTATTACTCAACCGGCGCATTTACAAAAACTGGAGAATGTAAAACTTTCTTCAGACCAGAGGGATTTAAAAAGGGCGGAGTTGATTCGTAAGAAACTTAATTTATTATAATCTAGAGGAGCGGACATGTTTAATCGTTTTACGGAGCGGGCAAGAAAAGTAATTATTTTAGCTAAAGAAGAAGCCAGGCGTTTTAATCATGATTATATCGGTACTGAACATATACTCTTAGGCTTAATCCGTGAAGGAGAAGGAGTGGCGGCGGCGGTATTGCAGAAGCTGGAGGTTTCGTTAGAAAATATCAGGCTGGAGATTGAAAAATTAGTACAGCCGGGTCCGGCTACTCAGATTATTGGGGATATTCCTTTTACCCCTCGCGCCAAAAAAGCTTTAGAGCTGGCGGCGGAGGAAGCGCGTTCCCTGGGTCATAATTATATCGGTACGGAGCATCTTTTGCTTGGGCTTATTCGTGAAGGGGAAGGTATCGCTTCACAAGTGTTGTTAAATTTAGGCATGGATTTAAATTCTGTGCGTAATGAGGTGATGAGTCTTTTGGGTTCAGCTTTACCAGGGATGGGCCCGCAAGGCGGCCAAGCAACAAAATCTAAAACTCCGGCCTTGGATGCTTTTGGCAGGGATCTTACGGCACTGGCGCGTGAAAATAAATTGGATCCGGTGATTGACCGTACGCAGGAGATTGAGCGGGTAGTTCAAATCTTAAGCCGGCGTACTAAAAATAATCCGGTGCTTTTAGGGGAAGCCGGAGTAGGTAAAACTGCGATTGTGGAAGGATTGGCGCAGTTAATTATCGCCGGCAATATTCCGGAAGTTTTAAGAGGCAAAAGGATTGTCGTCTTAGACCTAGCTTTGATGGTTGCCGGGACGAAATACCGCGGCCAGTTTGAGGAAAGAATTAAAGCGATCATGGAGGAGATTAAACGTTCTCAGGATGTAATTATTTTTATTGATGAGTTGCATACTTTAGTGGGCGCGGGAGCTGCCGAAGGCGCTATTGATGCTTCGAATATCATGAAACCTGCCCTCTCCCGGGGGGAAATGCAATGTATTGGGGCAACCACCATTAATGAATACCGTAAATATATCGAGAAAGATGCGGCTTTAGAGCGCCGTTTCCAGACGATTATGGTGGAACCGCCTACAGTCGAGCAGACGATTAAAATTTTAAAAGGACTGCGCGATAGATATGAAGCGCATCACCGGGTTACTTTTAAAGATGAAGCCTTAGAGGCCGCAGCTGTATTAAGCGACCGCTATATCACCGGAAGGTTTATGCCGGATAAAGCGATTGATTTAATTGATGAAGCCGGCTCGCGGAGCCGTTTAAATGTCCTGATTGTTCCGGAAAATATCAAGAGTATCGAGGCTAATGTGGAGTCTTTAAGAAAAGAAAAAGAAGCTTTTATCAAGAGCCAAGATTTTGAAAAAGCGGCTTCTTTAAGGGATCAGGAACGCACAGTGCGTGGCGAGCTAGAGCGGTTAAATAAAGAGTGGAGTCAGGCCAAAGATAAAATGCGGCCGGAGGTAACCGCTGAGGATATTGCAAAAATTTTAGCGCAGTGGACGGGGATTCCTGTTTTTAGATTAGAAGAGAAGGAAAGTGAAAAGCTGCTTAAGATTGAAGAGGAGTTGCATAAGCGCGTGGTAGGGCAGAATGAAGCGATTGAAGCCATCGCTCATGCGGTAAGGCGATCGCGGGCCGGAATTAAAGATCCTAAACGGCCGATCGGTTCATTCATATTTTTGGGCCCCACGGGTGTAGGCAAAACCCTGCTCGCCCGGGCGCTGGCGGAGTTTATGTTCGGCGACGAGGAGGCATTGTTACAGTTAGATATGTCAGAGTATATGGAGAAGTTTAATGTTTCTCGGCTGATTGGCGCTCCTCCGGGATATGTGGGGTATGAAGAGGGCGGCCAGCTTACTGAGCGCGTACGCCGCAGGCCTTACGCGGTTATACTTCTGGATGAGATTGAAAAAGCGCATCCGGATGTTTTTAATTTACTCCTGCAGGTTTTTGAAGAAGGCCGGCTGACCGATAGTTTTGGCCGTAAGGTAAACTTTAAGAATACGATTATTATTATGACTTCTAATGTTGGCGCGGAATTGATTCGTAAAACCGGTTCATTGGGTTTTAAGTCGCAAAAAGAAGAGGGCACTTATCAGGAGATGAAAGATAAATTACTGGAAGCGGTTAAGCATGCTTTTAAACCGGAGTTTTTAAATCGTATCGATGATATTATTGTTTTTAGGCAATTAATCAGGGAGGATCTGATAAAAATCATTGATCTTGAAATTGGTAATGTAATCCAACGCTTAAAGGAGCAAAAGATCTTTTTGGAAGTTAGCCAAGAGGCCAAGGAGTTGTTGGTGGAAAAAGGATTTGACCCGGTTTTTGGCGCGCGGCCTTTAAAAAGGACTATCCAAAGATTCTTGGAAGATTCACTGGCCAGTGAGATTATTTCCAAAAAATATAAGGAGGGCTCTTTGATTAAGGTAACGCGCAAGAACGAAGAGCTTATTTTTGAATGATATTTACTTTATTATTTATAGACCTGGGCCGTAAGGTACTTTCTTTTATGTATTTTTTCGGCGGGTTAGCCAGCCTTTCGATACAGACGGTGTATCAAACATTTAAGCCGCCCTATAAATTCGACCATATTATTGAACAGTCTAAGAAAGCCGGCTATGACAGCTTGCCGATCGTTTCCGTAGTGTCTTTGTTTATTGGTTTTATTTTTGCTTTGCAATTCGGTTATTTTATGCAACGCATCGGTTCGGAGATGTATATCGCCAGTTTAGTGGCTTTAGCGATCGTGCGCGAATTAGGCCCGGTCATTACCGCTTTGATCGTTGCCGGAAGAGTCGGGGCGGCGAACACCGCGGAGTTAGGCTCGATGCAGGTTACCGAGCAGATCGATGCTTTAGAAACTCTGGCCACTAATCCTGTAAAGTACTTGGTCGTGCCGCGTTTTGTGGCGCTAAGTATTATGCTTCCTCTGCTGACCTTGTTTGCCAATATTATCGGTATCATCGGCAGTTATTTTATCTGTGTAGTAAAATTGGGGATTACCAGCAATATGTATATGAATATGACTTTTTCCGCCCTGCTTTATAAAGACCTATTTACGGGATTATTTAAAGCTTGGATTTTTGGCATGGTGATCGCCTTAGTAAGCTGCTATGAAGGTTTTAATGTTGCCGGCGGAGCAGTAGGGGTAGGCCGCGCCACTACGCGTTCAGTAGTCTTTAGCTTTCTAATGATTATTGCCGCAGACTGCTTGTTCACTGCTTTATTTTATTTTATTTTTCCTTAAAAAATATGATTGAAATACAGAAGTTAAGTAAAAGATTTAATAATAACTTAGTTTTGAATGAATTAAGTTTAAACGTGCAAACCGGCCAAACTTGCGTAATTATCGGCCGGAGCGGTTGCGGGAAATCAGTTCTACTTAAACATATCGTTGGTTTATTAATACCGGATAGCGGTAAGGTTTTAGTCGAGGGCAAAGATGTCGCCGGTTTAAAAGAATTGGAATTAGTTGCTTTGCGCGCGAAAATCAGCATGGTTTTTCAGGGAGGGGCTCTTTTTGATTCAATGGATGTGAGTGAAAATGTCGGTTTTAGCCTGTTGGAACATACCCAGATGAGTAAAAAAGAGATCACCGCCCGCGTAGAGGAGTCTTTATCTTTAGTGGGTTTGGGCGGTATTGGTAATCTTATGCCGTCAGAATTAAGCGGAGGGATGAAGAAGCGCGTAGCTTTAGCGCGGGCAATTTGTATAAGGCCCGGGATTATTCTTTATGATGAACCGACTACGGGAGTGGTTCCGATAACTGCTGATAGTATTAATACGCTTATCCGTTCATTACATGATAAATTGAAAGTTACCTCTTTGGTGGTCACGCATGATATGAAAAGCGCTTATCATATTGCCGATAAGATTGCCATGATGTATAAAGGAAGAATAATTTTGGAAGGCGCTCCTAAGCAGATTCAGGAGGCGCATGATCCGGTAGTTCACCAGTTTATCAATGGACTTTCTAAGGGACCGATAACTGAAGCAGTAGGTATTGTTAAATAATGTTTTCCCCCTCGCGGGAGCTCGGGGTCATTTTTCCCCAAGCGCCGGAGGCTGGGGAAAAATGAGGAGGTTAGAATGATTTTCGGCAAAACTAAATTAGAGTTGAAGGTGGGGATTTTTGTTTTTATCGGTTTAATCATTTTAGTTATTTTTATATTATCGATTGGCGGATTTAAGACCTGGAGCTCAGGTTATCGGATTAATCTTAACTTTAATTTTGTTAACGGAGTAAAGATCGGGGCGCCGGTGCGTTTTGCCGGAGTGGATGTGGGTGAGGTAAAAAGAATTAAGTTGGAGTTTATTCCTCAGGAAAACCGTTCAAATGTGCACTTGGTAATTTGGGTGAGGGATATTATTAAAATTCCAGCGGATTCTTCTGTTTGGGTGAATACTTTAGGGTTGTTGGGAGAGAAATATATAGAGATAATGCCGGGGAAAGATTATGCTAATTATCTTAAAGATAACCAGTCTTTGGTGGGAGTCGATCCATTGCCGATACACGCGATATTTAACCGGGCTGAAAATATAATGCGCAATTTGGATGATGGGATTGCCCAAATTAGGAATAAAGAAGGTTCTTTAGGTAAACTAATTTATGACGATAAGGTTTATAATGAATTAGAGGCTTTGGTTACGGATGTGCGTAAAAATCCCTGGAAGTTGTTCATTAAAACTAAAGAAAAGAAATAATGAAGGTCAGATCGGTTTTTAGCTGCTCAAGCTGTGGTTATCAGTCCCCTAAATGGTTAGGCCGGTGCCCGGATTGTAACAGTTGGAACTCTTTTAGTGAAGAAGATTATACCCCTGTTTCCTCCGCTTCCAAAGAGAGAGTTAGTTTGTATAAAGACGGCCCGGTTCTTTTAAAAGATGTAGTGGCCAGGGACCAAGATCGGTTAAAAACCAATATTGTCGAGCTGGATCGGGTTTTAGGCGGAGGGATTGTTAAGGGGTCAGTAATTTTAATCGGCGGAGATCCCGGAGTAGGTAAGTCCACTATTTCATTACAGGTCTCTAACCACTTGACTAAGCAGGGAATTGGCGTGCTTTATGTCAGTGGCGAAGAGTCTGTGGCCCAAACTAAGTTACGCGCAAAGCGCTTAGGTGAGTCTGGGTCAGATAATTTGTACATCGTTAACCAGACAGACCTATCTTTAATTATTGAATATATAAGAAAATTAAAGCCCCAGGTAGTAGTGATTGATTCTATCCAGGTAATTTTTGATCCCGGGATTAGTTCCTCTCCTGGCAGTGTCAGCCAAGTAAGGGAATGCGCCGCCTCACTTACGCAGTTAGCCAAAACCACCGGGACCTCCATTTTTATTATTGGCCATGTCACTAAGGAAGGTACTTTGGCTGGCCCGCGAGTTTTAGAGCATATCGTGGATACGGTGCTCTATTTTGAAGGTGATCGTTTCGCGATCTATAGAATATTACGGGCAGTAAAAAATAGGTTTGGTTCGACCAATGAAATCGGAGTATTTGAAATGGCAGCGGTTGGTTTAGTGGAAGTAAAAAATCCTTCGGAGATTTTTCTTTCTGAACGGCCGAGTAATGTTTCCGGCACCATTGTAACTTCGATTTTGGAAGGAACGCGCCCTCTGTTGGTAGAAATTCAATCACTGGTTTCCCGAAGCAGCTTTGGTTTTGCCCGGCGCCGGGCGCAAGGTTTTGATTTTAACCGGCTTTCTTTATTAGTGGCAGTGCTTGAGAAGCGTATGGGTTTGGCACTGGAGGCAGAAGACATATTCATTAATGTCGCCGGAGGCATAAAGATTGAAGATCCGGCCGCGGATTTAGCAGTGTGCGCGGTGATTGCCTCTAGTTTTCGGGATCAGGTGGTGATACCCAGGACGGTAGTCTTAGGCGAGGTGGGCTTAAGCGGTGAAATCAGAAGTATCTCCAATGTACTTACGCGCATAAATGAAGCTGAGAAGTTAGGTTTTAAGCATTGCATTTTACCAAAAAATAGTATTAAGAACCTTAAATTTAAAAATACAGATATGGAGATTATTGCTGTGTCTACTTTAAAGGAAGCTTTAGATATTATTTTAGGAGCATCAATTAAACAGCCGGGGGAGGCAAGAGAATGAATTTATTATTAGCGCGTCTTTTATTTGTTTTAGGCAGTATGTTTATTGGTTATCAGGCGGGAGGGAATAGTTTTATTGGCATAGCGATTGGAGCTCTGGCTGCGCTAATCATGATTCTTATCGAAGTGGGTTTGCGTAAAGTTTCGGTTAGCGGTTTATCCAGCGCGGTATTTGGATTAATCTTAGGGCTCATTATGGCCAAACTGGTTGGCGATGCTTTTAGCCTTGCTGCTATGGACGCGAATATGCTTTCCAGAATTCGGGTGGGGTTAACTTTGATTTTTTGTTATCTGGGCATGGTTATGGCTTTACGCGGGAAAGATGAATTCAATATTATTATTCCTTATGTGCGCCTGCGTCGACAAGACCAGTCGCTGGATGTAGTTCTCTTGGATACCAGCGTGATTATTGACGGAAGGATTGTGGATATTTGTAAAACACGTTTTTTAGGTGGAAAAGTAATTATCCCCAAATTTGTCTTAAGAGAACTTCAGCAGATTGCCGATTCTACTGATCCGATTAAACGCCAAAGAGGCAGGCGGGGTTTAGAGATACTTAATACTATCCAAAATGAACCGGGGATGGATATTACGATACATGAGCAGGATTTCTCTGAGACCTCGGAAGTTGATGCGAAATTAGTTTTATTAGCTAAACTGCTGGAGGCTAAAATTCTTACGGTTGATTTTAATTTAAACCGGGTAGCCAGTATTCAGGGAATCAAAGTTTTGAATATTAATGAACTAGCCAATGCCCTTAAACCGGTAGTTTTTCCTGGCGAAGAGATGCATCTTAAACTGATTAAGGAAGGTAAAGAACATAATCAGGCCATTGGTTATTTAGATGATGGCACGATGGTGGTGGTTGAGGATGCGCGGCGCTTAATTGGCCAGGATGTTAAGGTTGTGGTAACTTCAGTTTTGCAAACTCAGGCCGGTAGAATGATTTTTACCAAAATTGAGAAATAATGCTTAGCGCGATTATTCTGGCAGCCGGGCAGGGGAGACGCTTAAAATCAGTGGCTCCTAAGCCTTTAGTGGAAATAGGTAAATTGCCGGTAATAATTTATTCTTTGAACACTCTGGATAAACATCCAAAGATCGATGAGATTATTGTGGTGGTAAACGTTAATAACCAACGGGCAATAACCCGGTTAATAAAGAATTATTCTTTTAAGAAAATTAAGAGTTTGGTTTTAGGCGGCCGGCGCCGGCAGGATTCAGTGTATAACGGCCTTAAAATGGTTAGTGGGAATAGCGATTGGGTATTAATTCATGATGCTGCGCGGCCGTTTATTGATCGCAAGTCTATTGCTGAGGTTATCTTAGCGGCAAGAAAAACCGGTTCAGCCATATTAGGGGTATCGGTTAAAGCAACCATTAAAAGTATTAAATCTAAAGGTATGGTCGATAGAACGCTAGATAGAAGTAATTTGTGGGAGATTCAGACTCCACAAGTTTTTAAAAAAGAACTTATCCTTAGGGCATATAAAGGATATTCTAAAATGAAAGTAACTGACGATGCTTCTTTGGTTGAGAAATTAGGCAAAAAGGTAAAGCTTGTTCCGGGAAGTTATGCAAACATTAAAATTACAACCCAAGAAGACCTTTTGTTTGCACAAGCAATTGCCGAAAGGAAATGCTAATGCAATATAAGGTTGGCATAGGTTATGATATTCACCGTTTGATCGAAGGCCGGCCGTTATTTTTAGGTGCAGTCAAGATTCCTTATATCAAAGGCCTGCTTGGGCATTCTGACGGAGATGCGTTGATACACGCGCTTTGTGATGCTTTACTGGGTGCCTTGGCGCTCGGAGATATCGGGGAACTTTTTCCGGATACGGATCCAGAATATCAGGGTATTGCTAGCAGTCAGTTGTTGAGTGCAGTTAAAGAACTCCTGGATAAGAGTGGTTATAAAATCAATAACCTGGATGTAATTATTATTGCTCAGGAACCAACGCTTAGCCCTTTTAAGAAACAAATGAAAGAAAAGATTTGCGCGCTTCTAGGTATTGGGTATGATGCTTTAAATATTAAAGCAAAAACTAATGAAGGATTAGACGCGGTAGGGCATCTGGAAGCAATTGCTTGTTTTGTGACAGCTTCTTTAATCAGGGGGGATTAACATGATTTATCTGGTTGATATTTTAAGTATATTATTAGTGATTTTTGTGATTAAGTTGACGCTGATTTGGATATTTTTTTATGCGGATATCAAGGCGGCGCAAAAAAGAGATCCTGCGGCCAAGAGTTTTCTTGAAATAATTTTACTTTATCCCGGGTTGCACGCTTTAATTTATTATCGCCTGGCGCATGCTTTATATTCAATGAAGTTGTTTTTTCTGGCGCGCCTATTATCTCAAGTGGCCAGGTTTTTTACCGGCATTGAGATTCATCCGGGGGCCAAAATTGGCAAGCGTTTTTTTATTGACCATGGGCTGGGTGTAGTGATCGGAGAAACCTCGATTGTGGGAGATTATGTTTTACTTTATCAGGGTTCAACTTTAGGCGGTACCGGGATTGTCACGGG
>JAPLMA010000104.1 GCA_026387255.1 Candidatus Omnitrophota bacterium
AGAATGGCGTAGATTATTTTGGTTTGCTGCGTTGGGATTATTCGGCCAAACCTTCTTTTAAAGCTTACAAAGAGTGTTTTCAGGAGTGGAAAATGAATAAAGCCATAAAGCTTAAGGGCGAATAAATGCGGAGGAAGAGACTTGAACTCTTATGGGTTGCCCCACACGCTTCTGAGACGTGCGCGTCTGCCATTCCGCCACCCCCGCAAAAATCATCATAAGTATATCTTAGCCTCTTTATCCTGTCAATTGGTTATCAAATTATAATTATCCAAGTAGGTGGCAGGCATGCCTGCCACCTACATTTTTCTTTTTAAATGAATTGCGGCTTGGTTTTTTTACTGTTATAATAATAGATTAAATTAAGGGAGAAATCATGTTTTTAGACCAATTCAAAATTACTGGCCTGGCAATGGCCCAGATATTCTTTTTGGGAAGCTTGGGTTATATCCTAGTTAAGAAAAACATACTTTCACATCAAGGCCTGGAGGCTTTAAGCCGCCTGGTTATCCAGATTATCTTTCCGGCTTTAATTTTAGCCCAGATGCTTAAGAATTTCAGCTTTAACCTTTATCCAGACTGGTGGATTTTCCCGTTAGTTAGCCTGGTGATTACAGTTATAGGTTTAAGCGTAGGATGGGGCCTACTTAGATTGTCAGGAGTAAAGACAGATAAGTTGCAGTTTTTAAGTTTGGTAGCTTTTCAGAATTCAGGGTATCTTCCTTTGGCTCTTGCTGCGGCGATATTTACGGGCCAACAAGCTAATGATATATTTATTTTTATTTTCTTGTTTTTATTGGGGTTTGATCTGGTAGCCTGGTCGTTAGGTATTTATATGCTTACTTATGAAAAACAAGTTAAATTCAGACTGCGCAGTCTTTTTAGCCCGCCGGTAATTGCAAATTTAACCAGCTTAGCGTTAATTGCGCTGGGAATAAACAAGTTTATCCCGGATGTTTTGTTTAAACCTGTATCCATGGTGGGTAACTGTACCTTGCCTTTAGCGATGTTAGTCGTGGGAGGCAATGTCGCTTTAGTGCAATTGAAGAATATCGATAAAAAAATAACTTCTATATTTTTGTTAGGCAAATTAATTATTCTTCCGCTATTCGGTATACTGATCGTGTTAAAACTGGCATTACCGCATTTATTGGGTTTTTTAATTGTGATGCAGCTGGCGATGCCTTCCGCAACTTCTTTAAGCGTGATTATTCGCCGTTTTAACAAACAAGATGCCTTAATCAGCCAGGGGATATTTTTTAGCCACGTGATTGGTTTGTTTACCATACCCTTATTTTTAAGTTTATATTTATCTCTGGTTATGCTAAAATGAGTAACAATATTGCCACTAACCGTAAGGCGCACAGGGATTATGAAGTTTTGGAGTCTTTAGAGTGCGGTATTGAATTAAAAGGCTCGGAAGTAAAATCATTACGCGCCGCTAAGATTAATTTAAACGATAGTTTTGCCCGTTTTGAGGGAACGGAAATCTTTTTATATAACGCGCATATTAGTTCTTACGCGCAAGCCAGCTATTTGAATGTTGATCCGGACAGGCATCGAAAGCTGCTTCTACATAAAAAGCAGATCCAAAGGATAAACGGTAAGCTTACCCAAAAAGGCCTAACTTTAATTCCGTTAAAGATTTATTTTAATGACCGGGGGTTTGCAAAAATAGAGCTTGGGCTTTGTAAAGGTAAAAAACTTTACGATAAGCGAGAGAGTGTCAAACGCAGGGAAACCGATAAACTGCTCCGCCGGGTAATCAAAGATAGAAGAGGGTAGCAGAAGTTTTTAGAATATTGTTATTTGAAAATTTGGGGGTGAAAGGGTTCGACTTAAGATATGTCGCTTAAGAGCAGCATGCCGCGGATGTAAGGATAGCCGCGTTAACAATCCTTGCACAATTCAAACGCAAACACGCAAGTGTCACGTTTAG
>JAPLMA010000032.1 GCA_026387255.1 Candidatus Omnitrophota bacterium
GGATATCCAGCCGGGCAGAGAGTATACTTTATTTAGGCAGCCGGCTAATTTTGGCGTGCTGATTTGTTTTGAAGATCTTTTTCCGGAGCTATCCAGGGAGTTTGTAAAACGAGGAGCAAGATTCCTGGTCAATATTACTAATGATGCCTGGTATAAAGAAGGGAGCGCGCCGTATCAGCATTTTGCCGCTTCGGTTTTTAGGTCGGTTGAGAATCGCGTATATTTAGCCCGGGCGGCGAATACGGGGATTTCGGGCTTTATTGATCCGGCCGGTAGAATTTTAGGGGTAGTACAGAATGCCCAAGGCAAAGAAATTTTTGTTCAAGGTTATAGTAATATGAGTATTTGTTTAGCTGCAGGCAAGCGCACAATTTATAACCGTTACGGAGACTTTTTTATCGTTTTTTGCCTCTTGCTTGTCGTCGGTGTGATAATATCTACTTTAAGTAATAGTAAATGAGAAAAAGATTTTTATTAATTATTTTAATTTTAATTTGTGTTGTAGTGATTTAGGGGTTCCATGTGCACTACGACATCGGTTATCCCGGGAATGGCGGATTTAATTGCTTCTTCAATGCGGTAACTTACTTTGTGGGCGTCATCGATATGCATACTGGGATTAACTTGCACATGTAAATCTATATAGACATCATCAATTCTGCCGCGGCTGCGAATTTTATGGCAGGTGGCCACTCCTTCTATTTTTAATACGATATCTTTAACTTTTTGATCATCCATGAAAACAGCTGTATCACAAAGGACATCCGAGCTTTGTTTGGCGATCTTAAAAGCAGCATACCCGATAAATAACGATATGAGTATGGTAACCAAGGGGTCGATTAAAGGGAATCCTAGTTTGGTGACAATTAAGGAAACAATTACAGAAAGTGATGTAAAGATGTCTGCTCGGGTATGCAGGGAATCTGAAACCAAAATGTCGCTTTTTAGGATAACACCTTTTTTATACTCATAGCGCATGACATAGAAATTTACCGCTAAAGTAACTAGCATTACGGTGAAACTGCCCAGGTCAGCTTGGAAGAAGACCGGATGTTGCAGGCGTTGGAAGCCTTGTTTTAACAAATTGAAAGAAACAATAAATAACATGGCGGCGATCCCTAAGGAAAACAGAGTTTCGTATTTTTTATGTCCGTAGGGGTGGTCTTTATCTACCGGTTGACAAGCCAGATGAATTCCGACGATGCCAATGATATTAGAAGTCCCGTCGCTCAAAGAATGGAATCCATCTGCGGTCATGCTAAAACAGCGGCTGCTTAAGCCATAAATGATTTTGGCTAAAGCTACTGCCCAGTTTAAAATTAACACAAGGGCACGTCCCCTTTATTATTTTCTCTCGATTAAAAATTAGTTAAATGCTAGAATATGAATATGCCTAAATTAAGATTATTTGTGGTGGCGTTGGTTTTGTTATTCACTGGCTGTGCTGGTGTGCAAAAGATTGATTCCGGCAGAGTAAATCTTTTTGCGGAGTTAGGGCCATTTAAGAAGGATGAACGAATTTTAATTCTCGCGCCGCACCCTGATGATGAGTCGATTGCCTGCGCAGGGATTATCCAAAAGGCGCTTAAAGCCGCCTCCCAGGTCAGGATAGTTTATTTAACCAATGGCGACCACAATGAGCTGGCCTTTATCGTTTATGAAAAAAGAATCGTCATGCGCCAGGGGGCGTTTGTTTATTTGGGCCAGATGCGTCAGAAAGAGTCAATTAAGGCGATGAAATTTTTAGGATTATCTGAAAAAGACCTGGTATTTTTAGGATACCCGGATTATGGAATTTTTGAAATTTTTTGTAAATATTGGCAGAAGGATAAACCATTTCGCGATCGATTAACCCGAATATCCAGCGTGCCTTATAAGGATAATCCTGCTTATGGCGCCAAATATGTCGGAGAAAATATTTTGGCTGACCTGACTAAACAAATTCTGGATTATCGGCCGGATAAAATATTTGTTTCGCATCCGGCGGACGTTAATGTTGATCATAAAACACTGTATTTGTTCCTCCAGGTGGCCTTGAGTGACCTGGAGGCGCGGATAGTTAAGCCTGAAATTTATGCTTATCTTGTGCATTATGTGGGTTGGCCTAAACCGCGGCATTACCATCCGGAGTTAGAATTATATCCACCGGATAAATTTATTGGTTCTAAGCTTAATTGGCTGCGGAGCGACTTAAGCCCGGAGGAGTTAGATAGAAAATATCGGTCGATTCTTTTTTATAAAAGCCAGACAATGACCAGCGCTTTTTATTTATTTTCTTTTGCCAGAAAAAATGAACTCTTTAGTGATTGTCCGGAATTAGAGTTAAGGCCTCAATCGACATTAGAGGGTAAGGATAAACAAGCCGTAGTAATCCAAGACCAAGGGGCCGTAAATTATGCATTAGAAGACAATTATTTTATCGTGCGTTTGGATAAATTTAAGAAACTTAGTAGCCGGTTTGGAGTAATGCTTTATATCTTTGGATATAGCCAAGGCACTCCATTTGCTCAAATGCCCAAGATACGGATTATTACCCAGGGGGATAAATGCAAGGTATTTAACTCCGAAAATAGAGTAATTAATTCCGGAGTTTTGTTAGATTTTGAGAAAAACTCTTTAATTTTGAAAATTCCGCTTAAGTTTTTGGGCCAGCCGGATTACGTACTCACGGCGCTGAAGGCCTACCACGGTAATCTACCGATTGATGCTGCGGTATTTCGTAAAGTCAAGATTACCGGGCCTCCTGTAAATAAAGAAAGGAATTAATATGTTAGAGCTCAAGATAGTTAAGATTAATAAACCTTTGGATTTAAATTTTATTTTAGGCCAAAGCCATTTTATTAAAACTGTTGAGGATCTCTATGAAGCTTTAGTTAATAATGTTCCCGGGATAAAGTTTGGTTTAGCCTTTGCTGAAGCATCAGGAGCACGTAAGATCAGAAGCGAGGGTAATGACGCGGAACTAATAGATTTGGCTTGTAAAAACATGCTTGAACTTGGCTGTGGCCATAGCTTTATTATTTTTCTTAAACAAGCATATCCGATTAATGTTTTAAATGCCATTAAAAACATTCCTGAGGTATGTAATATATATTGTGCTACGGCTAATGCTACGGAAGTAATTGTGGCCATCAGTCAAACTGGCCGTGGAATATTAGGAGTGATTGATGGATTAGCTCCTCAGGGCCTAGAAGAGGCAACAGATATTGCTTGGCGCAAGGATCTATTACGTAAAATTGGGTATAAACTTTAATCCCGCTGTGCGGGATTTCACTCTAAATCAAAACTTAAGGTGTTCAATTTTTCTTGCAATTTAAGGATAGTTTGCTATAATTTGGCTAACTTAAATTAATATGGACTTTAAAAAAATTCGTAAGAACTTTAGCCGTTTTGCGGCTTGGGTAGGTATAAATATATGCTCTTTGATAGTTAAGGTTATCCCAGCGAACTATCTTTATGCTTTTGCTAAAAATATTGCCGCTTTGGCGTATTTTTTTGCCAAAAAACAGAGAAAAATTGCCTTAGATAGTTTAGGTATTGCTTTTGGCAAAGAGAAGTCTTCCCAAGAAATTGAACACATCGCTAAAAATTGCTTTATGTATATCGCTAAAAGCGCGGTGGAATTAATGTTCTTTTTTGATAAACCGCAGGCCTTAAGAAAGAGGGTTCAGATTCAGGGAAGAGAAAATCTCGATAAGGCATTAGCTGGCGGCCGGGGCGTCATTCTGGTGAGCGCACATTTTGGTAATTTTCCGCTACTCTTAGGAAGATTAGCAGTGGATGGTTATAAGGTTGGTGGCATTATGAAGCCGATGCATGATGCCAGAATGGAGAAAATATTTTTTAAGAAAAGAGAGAAGTTTGGGGTGAGGACTATTTATAGCCAGCCGCGTAATGAATGCGTGAATAATTCGATTCATGCGCTGCGCAATAATGAATTAATTTTTATACCGATTGATCAAAATTTTGGAACTGGAGAGTATTTGTAGATTTTTTCGGCCAAAAAGCTGCTACTGCTACTGGCCCGGTAATTCTGGCGCAGAGAACCAAAGCCGCGCTGATCCCATGTTTTATTCTCCGGCAGCCGGATGACCAGCACAAGATAATTTTCCAAGCAGAGTTAGAATTAGAGGAAGGTAAGGATGCGCAGGATGTTATCCTGGTAAATATTCAAAAGCTTACGGATATAATCGAATCTTATATACGCAAATATCCTGCGGAGTGGGGCTGGATCCACCGTAGATGGAAAAGTAAACCCCGTTAGAAGTGGCGACGGGACTTCTAACAGGGTAAACCCGTTAACAAGGAGGTGTTGGATGGTAGCAGAAGAGAAAAAATGTACTGATACGGAAAAAAAGTGTTGTGATCCTAAAAAAACCTTAGCTACGCTTTTTAAGGTTGTTTTAGGCCTGGTATTTTTAGTTTTAGGCGGTTTAGCGATCTTGAAGTTCTGGGGAGCGCTGCTGGTAATTATTCAGGGTTGCATTGGTTTGTTCTTGATCTTGGCGGGTGTAATTACTTTAGCCATCGCTAAAGAATAAAAAAGGGTTTTAAAAAAAAAGGGACGGTTCTATTTTTATTGTTAGTTTCTAGTTTAAAAAATAGAACCGTCCCTTTTTTTGAATGGTAGGTGGCAGGCATGCCTGCCACCTACGTGGATAATTCTAACCCGTTCTACGTGGATAATTCTAACCCGTTTTCTTTTGCTATTATGTAGTTTTCATATATAATATATAGAAATTATAACCTTAACAAAAACTTTCTTCCT
>JAPLMA010000002.1 GCA_026387255.1 Candidatus Omnitrophota bacterium
AGAGCTTAAGGCGGATGCTGATTTTCGCGCGCAGTTATGGCAGGCGCATCAATCAAACAAAACTGATTTGTGTAAATTCTTAGAGAAATGGAAGTTGGATAAAAATCTCTTTACTATTTGCTGGGCCAGGAGAATGGCGGCGTATAAGAGGCCAAGCCTTATTTTGTATGATATTAGCAGGTTAGTGCGTATTGCTGAGAAAATCGGGCCTTTGCAGATAATTCTGGCCGGTAAGGCGCATCCGAATGACAATTTAGGCTTTACTTATATTAATGAGATGTTGGATAAAGTGGATAAGTTAAATGTAGATTATGATAAATTAAAAATAATTGTATTGGAGAATTATGATATTTCTTTAGGTAAGAAACTTACTTCTAGCGTCGATGTTTGGCTGAATAATCCCCTGCCGCCTTTTGAGGCTTCCGGTACCAGCGGGATGAAAGCAATCCTCAATGGAGTTTTACAGATGAGTACAGTTGATGGTTGGGTGGCCGAGGCAACGGACAGAAAGATAGGCGCATTTTTTGGATATCAAAATAGCGAAGGTAGTGTAGGCAATGAATCTGATTTGCATATGCATGACGATTCCGAAGAATTGTATTCTTCTTTAGAAAAAATGGTTAGTTTGTATTATAAAACTAACAACCAGGAAAAAGTTGATATTAGTTCTGATTGGATAGATATGATGATTGAATGTATTTGTGTTGCCGGGCAGTTTAATACCTATCGTATGCTTGATCAGTATAAGCAGCAAATCTGGAAGCTTGCTTAAAAATATTTTTTGCGCCTGTAGCTCAACTGGATAGAGCACTTGCCTACGGAGCAAGTTGTTGCAGGTTCGATTCCTGCCAGGCGCATAATTATTGCATCCAACCGTGATTAAAAAACACATTATATATATGCAAGAGGCCTTAAAAGAGGCACAGAAGGCTTTTTGCGAAGAGGAAGTACCTGTTGGAGCAGTAATTGTTCATCAGGGAAAGATTATTGCCCGAGGCCATAACCAGGTTGAACGCTTAAAAGACCCCACTGCTCATGCCGAAATAATCGCTATTACCAGCGCTGCAAATTATCTGGGGACAAAGTGGTTGAATGAAGCCAGCCTCTATGTTACAATTGAACCGTGTAGCATGTGTGCCGGGGCATTAGTTTTGGCGCGCATAAAAAATTTATATTTTGGCGCAAGCGACCCTAAAACTGGTGCAAGTGGCTCGGTAATCAATATTGTAAACCATAAAAAATTAAATCATCATATAAAGGTCACTAAAGGAATTCTCCAGGCAGAGTGTAGTTTTTTATTAAAAGATTTCTTCAAGAAAAAAAGAAAAGAATCTAAGAAATGATGGAGAGATGGCTGAGTGGTCGAAAGCAACTCACTGCTAATGAGTTGACCTGGGCAACTGGGTCCCTGGGTTCGAATCCCAGTCTCTCCGAAACTGATACCAATTTGAACCATTAAGGTTTTTTTCGTGGTTCTTTCAGTTCGCTTGCACATGAATCCGGTTATTTTATAGATAAAATGTTTATTTACGAAGAGATATTACGTGCATTCCAAAAATATAAAGTCAAGTATATTGTTATCGGTGGTATTGCCGTTAATCTTCTTGGAGCCTTAAGAAGCACTGCTGATTTGGATGTATTGCTTGAAATGAGCGAGGAAAACCTCAAGAAAGCCTTGGCTGTTCTAAAAAAATGTAAATTTCGCGTCAAGCAACCCATTGATTTGGTTAAAATAGCAGATAAGAAAACCAGGGAAGATTTGATACTCAAGAAGAATTTAAAAGCAGTTAATTTCTATAAAGCGGGTGGATTTGAGGAAGTGGACATAATAATAGAGACACCAGTTACTTTTAAAGAAGCAAAGAAGGATATAGTCTGGGTTAGGGGTGGAGATATAAGAATTCCGTTAATATCAATCGACGGTTTGATTAAAATGAAGAAAAAGGCCGGGCGCATTGTAGATAAACTTGATATAGATGCATTGAAAAGGATAAAAAAATTAAGAGGGGATAGATGACATCTAAGTGGGAGACCGAAGATAGCCGTATTCTTAAATTCATGAATATTTCTCCTAAAAAGAAGCTACAGTGGCTTTATGAAATAAATAGATTCTTAACTAATTTCTCTTCAGGAAAAATCAATAAAATTAGGCAGAAGTTAAGAGAATTTTAAAGGAGTATAATAGATGAATATGTCAATTGGGTTAACTTTTCCGGGTTCACTACAAGATGAAAGCATAATTTGTTATATCTGTAAAAAGTACGATGTTAGCTTAAATATTATCGAGGCCTCTTTTTCTATGGATGCCGGATGGTCAATTTTGCAGATCGAAGGCCAAGAAGAAGAAATTAAGAAGGTATTTGAATATTTATCAGAAAAAAACGTAAAAGTACAGCAGATTCAGACAAATAAAAAATAATATTTTTTCCTACCTATGTCTTATACCGTTTTTGCCCTAAAATGGCGCCCCCAGGATTTTGAAAGCATTATTGGACAAGATCATATTGTGGGTACTTTAAAAAATGCTATTTTAAAGGATCGTCTTGCCCATGCTTATCTTTTTGCCGGGCCAAGGGGAGTAGGCAAAACTTCTACCGCCAGAATTCTTGCTAAGGCGCTTAATTGTAAAGATGGCCCGACAGTAAAACCCTGCCAGAAATGTCCTTCATGCTTAGAGATCAATCAGGGGCGCGCCCTGGATGTGATTGAAATCGATGGTGCCTCCAACCGCGGTATTGACGAGATCAGGGCTTTGCGCGAGAATGTAAAATTCTCTCCCACGCACGGCAAGTATAAAGTTTATATTATTGATGAAGTACATCAGATTACCCCCGATGGCTTTAATGCCCTACTTAAGACGCTGGAAGAACCTCCGGAATTTGTAAAATTTATTTTTGCTACTACCCATCCGCAAAAAGTTATACCGACGATCATTTCCCGCTGTCAGCGCATGGATTTTCGCCGGATTACGGTAATTGAAATTATCGCGCAGCTTGAGAAAATCGTTCGCCAGGAGAATATCGTGGTGGATAAAGAGGTGCTGGCGGCAGTGGCCAGAAGCAGTGATGGTTCATTGCGGGATGCTGAATCTGTTTTAGATCAGCTAGTATCTTTTTCCAAAGGAAATATTTCCTTAAAAGATGCGATTTCGGTTTTAGGCATGGTGGAGCAGGATGTTTTGTTTGCGCTGACCGATAAAATAATTCAAAAAGACCCCCGGGCAGCTTTAAAACTTTTTAATGAAATTATTGACGATGGCAAAGATCCGGGTGTGTTTCTGATAAATCTTATTGAGCATTTTCGTAATCTAATGGTGGCTAAAGTTTCTGGTGGTGACGCTAAATTGGTGGATTTGCCGCAGGAGATCTGCGACCGCTTATTTAAGCAAAGCCAGTCGATGAGCCTAGAGGATATTTTTACGACTTTTAATATTTTGATTGCCACGCAAGAAATGACTAAGCGCCTGGATTCTGTGCGCATACCTCTGGAAATAAGCTTAGTCAGGTTAGCGCATAGCCGATTAGAGAGCCATGCTCCTACTGGTAAGGCGGGCTTGCCGGCGAAGCAGGGTTTGGACTCTAAGGGGCAACCAAATTCATTCGACGTCGTTAACTTAAAGACAACTGATTTACCTTCTGAAAAAAAAGAGCAGCCTCTGCCGGCTCAGGAAGAAATAATTAAAAATATTCCTGGGCAGATTGTTTCTGTTTCTTTAGAGAGTGTAAAAGATGCTTGGGGTAGTATCGTAAATAATTTATCCAAAATTAAAATGTCGGTATCTACCTATTTAAGCGAAGGAGAACCGACCAAGATACAGGGGGATTTGGTGACGGTAGCTTTTCCTAAGAGTTGTTCTTTACACAAGGAGTCTTTAGATAGGAAAGAAAATAAGACGATGGTTGAGAAAGCCGCTTCTGAATTATGCAATGCGGATTTAAGAGTAAATTTTATTTTAGTTGCGGAGATGAAACATAATACAGATACGCGCAGCAATCCATTTGTTAAATCTGCTCTGGAGATGTTCGGAGGAAGGGTGGTCAAAGAAGACTAATGGCTAATTATACGGCTTCCATAGAAAAATTAATCGAATGTTTAATTAAGCTTCCCGGTGTTGGCAGGCGCAGCGCTGAGCGCATTGTGGCTCATGTTTTAGGAGCGACAAAAGAGGAAGTTAAAATTTTATCTGAGTCTTTGCATAAGGTAAAGGAGAGCGTGCGCGCATGTCAGATTTGTAATAATTTA
>JAPLMA010000055.1 GCA_026387255.1 Candidatus Omnitrophota bacterium
AAATATTTTACCAATAATAACCCAACAACAATAATAATCAGAGGTAAATACAGAAACCTCAACAACCTCTCTCTTCTGCGAATAAGAAATTTTTCCTTGCTTATACGCTGAGTAAAGCTTACCGTAGTAATAAAAATAACCGAAATAAGCCCAGAGCACACAGAAAGTTCGAAAACTGCCGCCAAGGGCGAATTAAGGCGGTAGATGATCACTGCCAGTATCGCACTAGTTAATGCCAGGCCCACAACCGAGCGCACTAACCTCACCGTCATTACGGTCCAGATTACCGATAAAAGTAAAGCTGATAATAAAATTAAATCAAGTGTCATTTTTAATGTAAAAAACCCTTTAATTGTAAAATTTGGCTGTTTAAAATAAAAGGTAATCCCAGGCCTACTCCAACAGTAATCGCCGCAAGCAATATTTCGCAGAACTTTAGACTAAAAGGAACCCCTCCCTTATCTTCCCCCAGCGTTTCCGTTTTAATAAAGAATACATTGCGTTCCATAAGAAGAAAATACGCCAAGGTCAACACACTGGCTAATAAAGCAATCCAGCCATAAGCAAATTTCTGCGCATTAAAAAGTGCAATGATAATAATTAACTTGCTCCAAAATCCAGTTAGCGGCGGAATACCGGCAATAGAAAGCAAACCCACCAGCGAAGTAACGCTGGTTACCGGCAATTGATTACCCAGGCCGGTAATTATGGACATATCCGTTGAGCCGAATTTTTTTTCCAATGATGCGGCATTAACAAAAAGTAGGGATTTAGAGATTGCATGGTTAAAAAAATGTAATACCGCCCCTAAAATTGCCAAAGGTGTCCCACAACCTATGGCCAGCACAATATAACCTACCTGGCTTATACTAGAATATGAAAGCATGCGCTTAATATTGTCTTGCCTAAATGCGGCCAGGGCCGCAAAGACAATCGAAATTATTCCAATTAGCATAATTACATTTCCAAAAGTCCCCTTTAAAACAAAAACCGAATTAAATAGGCGCATTAATACATAGATACCGGTTATTTTAGTGACAATCCCCGCCAAAAGCACAGATACCGCAGATTGCGCTTCAGAATAAGCATCCGGCACCCAGCCGTGAAAAGGCACTACCCCGCATTTAATAAACAACCCACAGAGAAATAACCCGACAGCAAAATTAAGAAAAATAATATTAGAATTCGCCAAAAATGCACGATGAATTCCAACAAAAGAAATATCGCCGGATGCCAGAATAAAGAAAGCCAGGGAAGTTAAAATGAAGACACTGGCAATCATTGATAAAACCAAATATTTAAAAGTCCCCTCTATGGCAAATCGATTCTTTTCTATGGCCATAAGCACAAATACGGCTACGGCGGTGATTTCAACAAAAACATATAAAGAAAAAATATCCGCGGCTAATACCGTAGCATTCATACCGATAAGCGAAATCAAGAGTAAATTAATGAAATTAAAAATACGCTTTTCTGTCGTAATCGTGCTCTTGGCTACTAAAAGCGAAATAAACACCACTATCCCGATAGTAAAAAGCATAATCAAGGCCAGCGGATCTAATGCTAATTTAAATTTAAAAAACTGGCCTAAAGGTACAGAATAATTACTCCAAGGCAGCCAGGAATGAACCAAGGCCAAGAGCGCCTGAATTAAAAACAAGGCTGCGCTTAACCAAAAGGCAATCTGTGCATTTAAAAATTTAAACGGCAGATTTAAAATTAACAATAAAATAAACGGCACGAGAATAAATAACGCAACCATAAAGAACCTTTCCCCTTTTACTACCTTAAAACAAATGACATTACGGCAAATGCACCGACTAATGACCAAACAACATAAATTATGTAATAACCGGCCTGTATTTTATGAATTACTCTGGAAAATGCGAAAGTTATATTTGTGATTAATGATGCATATACCCAGTCTATGGCTCTGTCAACGCTCCAGAAGATTTTTGCGATTTTATTGATCAACTTAATCCCTACCGCATAAGGATCAAAATATTTCTTTTCTGCCCAGGAATAGAAAACCGAAAACACTCCAGAATAATGGATATGATCCGCTGCTTTAAGGGCATTTCCCGATATCTTTACCGCGATCAAGTGATGCGCTAAAGCTCCCAATAAGACTGCCAGCGTAATTAAAACCAGCACCCAATCACCGGAAGAACCAGCGAGACTATACTCTTTAAGCCTTTCTCCGAGAATCGGCTGAATGAAACTGTTAAGCGGTAGGTAATTAAATATACCAAAAATAACGCAGGTTAAAGCTAAAATACCCATCGGCATAAGCATTGACACCGGAGCTTCTTTGACGTCTTTAATTTCCTGACGCGGTTTTCCCAGGAATACGGCATGCCCCAATTTCAAAAATGAAGCGGCAGTAAGAAACGCCCCCGCCACCGCTATGACATAGAATATCACCCCTCTATCTCTTGCCGCATGGTAAATCAACTCCTTAGAAAAGAAACCGTTAAAAGGAGGAACTCCAGATATGGAAAGCGCGGCCACGGCAAAAGCAACAAAGGTTAAGGGCATCTTTTTTATCAACCCTCCAAGCTTTTCTAAATCCGTTGTGCCCACCTGTTTCTCTACAGAACCCGCAGTGAGAAAAAGGCAACTCTTGTATAATGCGTGATTAAGCATATGGAATAAACCACCCACGATGCCTATCGGAAGAGCGGTTCCGATTCCCAGTATCATGTATCCTACCTGGCTGATGGCATGATAAGAAAGCAACTTCTTATAGTTCTGTTGTATTAAGGCCATCATTACCGCTAAAAAAATAGTTATCGCGCCAACGATCATTAGCATAATGCTCAACCAAGAATCTGGATTAAGCTTAAACATCTCCAGACAAATTCTGGAAAGGAAATAAATTCCTAGTAGTTTCTCAAGGGAAGCCGGCAAAATCGCCATAAACGGCAAGGGCGCATCCTGAGCCGCATCAGGAATCCAGCTATGAAAAGGCATTGAGCCGGCCTTAGAAACCGCCCCGATAGCTAAAAGTATAAAAGCCAAACTACCCAGTGAACCTAAAGGAAGATTTATTTCTGAAATCATCAGTGTTTTAGCTAGATAACCCGTCAAAGCAATCCCGGCCATCAAACAAAGATCAGAAATAGCCACGATAACAAAAGCTTTGGTTGCGGTTTTAAATGCCGTCCTTCCTCCCATGGCAATCATGCCGAATAAAGTCAAAAGCAGCCCTTCCCAGAAGAAAAGTAAGATTATAAGATTATTAGCCAGGAGAGCGCCGTTAACAAAAGAAAGTGAGACTAAAAGATACGCATAAAACTGACTTGAGTTATCTTTATCTTTAAAGAAACCGAGCGAATAAATAACCACAAGTAAACTAAAAAATGCAGCAGCTAAAATGATAAAACCACTAAAATGATCCAGGCGGAGTGAAAAATCCATCCCGAACCCGGCCCAGGGAAACGTACAGATCGCCTCTTTCTTGAATAAAAAGATAGCGATCAAAAAGTTAACGATTACTGCCAATAAAGCGCAGATTCCACGCACGCTTTTTGTCAAGACAAAAGCCAGTACCCCGGCAATTAACGGTATGAATATAAACGAAATCAGTATTGTTTGCATTATCTTATGCCCATCATCTGTTGCGCCGTTATCTGCGCTATCTGATTCGGAAATGCAATAAAAATACCAGCCAGTAGCGACAAGAGTGCAAATGAAGCTACGCATATTAACATTAAAGGCGACCCCTCCTTTACCGATAGCGAAGGATTTTTTCTTTCCCCCAGAAAGACCAAGTTAAAAGCCCTAAAAAGATACAATATAGTCAGGAGAGCACCGAACAAAAACGTCGCTCCGATTAATAAATGCCCCTCCTGGAGTGTACCGGAAATAATCATATATTTACTAAAAAATCCCCCAAAAGGCGGAATCCCCATTACCGAGAAAGCGCAAAACAAGAAAGATACGGCAGTAACCGGCATAACCTGAAAAAGGCCTCCGAGCTGAGTAATATCTTTTGTTTTAACATTCTGCTCGACTATGCCGGCGCATAAGAAAAGCCCGGCTTTTGCTAAACCATGCATAAGTATAAACAAGAGTCCGCCGGCGATACCTATTTCATTACTTAAAGAAAAACCCAGGAAAATAAAACCAATCTGGCTGATGGTAGAATAAGCAATTATTCTTTTTAAATCCGTATCTACCAAAGCAGCTCCAGCAGAAACCAAAGCGCTGATTCCTGCGATTACCGGTATGATCGTCTGCCAAGGCAAACTAATCGGAATAGTCGCTACAAAAATCCTCGCAAATACATACACTCCGATTTTAACCAAAACCGCAGCATGCAGCAATGCCGTAACCGGAGAAGGCGCTACGCCGGCATCCGGAAGCCAAGTATGAAAGGGGAGTGTTGCAGATTTAGAAAATATCCCCGCCAGTATTAAGGCGATAGTTAAATTAGAGATAGGATGCATCTTAACTACTTCTTTGATCGTAAATAAATCAAATGACCCTGTTTCTTGATACATCCTGATAAAGCCCAAAAGCATGAGTAACGATCCGAAAACCGTCACTAAAAATGCTTTATCCGCGCGTAAGATATGCTTTTTCTCCCTAAAAAAACCGATCAGCCGCCAGCTAGTAACGGCAGTAATCTCCCAAAAAACATAGAGTAATATCAAATTCCCGGAAAAAACCAGGCCCATCATTGCGCCAAGAAACAAAACTACCATAGAATAATATTCATTCTGATTTTCATAGTGTTTTATATAATCAAAAGAATATAATACAATCAGCGCGCTGATAAAAGACGCAACTATCGCCATACCTACAGCTAAGTTATCCGCGGTAAGAACAAAATTAAATCCCAATGGAAAATATCTAAAAATTGTAATAACCTGATTTTTTAACACTAATGGCAAAAGAAGGAAAGAAAATACGAAAGAGAATGTGATGACCGCAAACGAAAACCCATTCCTAAATGAAGCCGAAATCTTGTTTATAAAAGGCAAAATCAACGCCCCGATAATCGGAATAAAAATAATTAAAAGTAAAACTAATTCATTTTTCATTTTAGAATTATTTAATAAAAAACCAGAGGCCGCATTCTCTGGCGTGTTCTCTTAAATAAAGAAACTGTTTATTCTGTTTTAGTGGCAATGTTCAAATTTTTAATACCTAATTCATTAAAGATGTCCAAAAGTGCCACCAGATCCTTAAATCTAACCATCTTATCCGAAAATAAAATAACTTCCAGTTCAGGATTAGCCTGATGCAGCCTAGCAACCTCTGTTTTAAGTATTTTTTTGGAAGTCGGTTTATTATCCAAATAGATCACTCCCTCGTTAGTCATCATCACACTGATCTGCCGGGTCTGTTCCAGAGGTTGGCCGGTTGAGGAGCTAGGCAAATTAACTCGAATATTTGACTGCAGAATAAGCGGGGTAGTAATCATAAAGATAATCAAAAGCACCAAGATTACATCCGTAAATGGAGTAATATTTATTTCCGCAATTAGTTTCTGTCTTCTGCCGGATGATCTCATTTCTTTAGCGCACTGATTAAATCCATAGTTTCAGAAGCAGCTAACTCCATATCCTTAATAAAATCATCAACCTTTTTCATAAAATAATTATAGGCGACTACTGCCGGAACCGCCACGCAAAGCCCGGCCGCAGTACAAGCCAAGGCTTCGGATATTCCGCTAATCACCACACTTATACCACCGGAACCACTAACGGATATATCATGGAATGCGCGGATTATCCCTAAAACCGTTCCAAACAATCCCACATAAACTGAAACACTTCCGATGGTGCCGATAATTGAAGTCAGACGCTCAAGTATCGTAGTTTCAATAATAATCTGACGCTCCATATTATTGGATATCTCTTTCTCGCTGCAATTTAAAAAACTTAAACCTGCATAAACCACTTTAGCAAAAGGAGTATTGGTGTCCTGACAGATTTCTGTTGCCGGATTTAATCTGCCTTTTTTAATCTCCTGGCGTATTTTTAACATAAAGTCTTTCCTCTCCACCCTAGACTTACGACGATAGGCAACAAGCCTTTCCAAGATAATCGCGATTGACAATACCGATGCGGCTAAAAGCACAACCATCGTAAAACCGCCGACCTTAATTAATTGCCAGATATTCATTATTGCTTCCTCCTATTATTCATCAGGCTTAAGCCAAAACAACAGATATATACCTGCAAACTGGACTGAGATATTTTACACTAAATTTTAGAAAAAGTCTTGGTTTTTATAGCTCAGATAAGATTGACTGCCCCATAAGATATTTATCTATTTTATAGGCAGCGCGCCGGCCTTCAGCAATCGCCCAGACAATCAGCGATTGGCCGCGGCGCATATCTCCGCAGGCAAATACATCTTTTTTAGAAGTCATAAATTTTTCATCAGTTTTAACATTGCCCCGCGGGTCTAAATCCAGCTCCAACTCCTGAATTAATCCTTTTTTCTCAGGATGTAAAAAACCTAAGGCCAGAATCACCAAATCCACCTCAATCTCAAAATCCGATCCGGCTATCTCTTGCATCAACGGACAACCCTGAGGATCTTTTTTAAACTCTACTCTCACACAGGCAAGTTTAGTTAACTTTGAACCTAAACCAATAAACTTTTTGGTTAATACTGACCAATCCCGCATGCCGCCTTCCTCATGGCTAGTCGAAGATTTAAGCAATAAAGGATACCTCGGCCAAGGAAGATCCTGAGTACGA
This sequence comes from Candidatus Omnitrophota bacterium, assembly GCA_026387255.1. Taxonomy (GTDB): domain Bacteria; phylum Omnitrophota; class Gorgyraeia; order Gygaellales; family Profunditerraquicolaceae; genus UBA6249. The sequence continues at coordinate 6,720 of JAPLMA010000055.1, forward strand.
CAGGTTTGCGGCTTAGGCATAATTTCAATCTGCATAACGCAAGCTGCCCCTTGCCGATGCGCAACACCCACACAATCTGCTCCGGTATCGCCTCCGCCGATCACCACCACCCGCTTATCCTGAGCATCAATTAATTCTTCCGTAGGAATCCGTTCGCCTTGCACCCTACGATTAGACTGGATAAGATAATCCATCGCAAAATTTATCCCGGAAAGATTTCGACCGGGAATACTTAAATCCCGGGGAGTACGCGACCCGCAGGCAATACAGACCGCATCAAATTCTTTTACTAATTGTTTAGCTTTATAATCAATACCGATATTAATTTTGGTCTTAAATCTTATACCTTCTTCCTCTAAAATTTTAACTCGGCGCTGGATAATTTTTTTTTCCAATTTAAACTCCGGGATCCCGTAGCGCAAGATGCCGCCAATCGCATCATCTCTTTCAAAAACCACAACCTGATGGCCGGCAGAATTAAGCTGATCCGCACAGGATAATCCGGCTGGACCCGAACCAACTACCGCTATTCTTTTGCCTGTTCTTTTCTGGGGAAAAAACGGTTTAACTAATCCTTTAGCAAAAGCATGTTCAATAATCGCCAGTTCATTTTCCCGGATGGTTACCGGGTCATCATTAATTCCTAAAACACAGGCATATTCGCAAAGCGCCGGACAGATGCGTCCCGTAATTTCAGGGAGATTATTGGTCGCGCTAAGTAAACTAAAAGCTTTTTCCCACTGTCCATGGAAAACAACTCCTTGTTTTGAAATTCGGTCCGTAATAAATTAACCTCTTTGAAATCTTTTAATCTTTCACAAACCGGCCGATACGTTCCAGGCTGTCTTTTAACTTTTAAGAACCCTTTTAGATCACCCATCAGTATATTCTCCCAAATCCGCCTGCGCCGTTACTTTTTTTTCTTCTAATATACGCTTATATTCTAGAGGCATAACTTTAACAAAAATGTTTGCATATTTATGAAAATCATTAAGGATCTGTTTGGCTTTAGGACTTTGCGTATATTTATAGTGGTTAACCAGCAGATTTTTAATCGTCTCTTTATCCAGTTCAGCTATTTTTTCTAACACCACCATGTCCATGTTGCATTTTTTCTTAAAATCCTGGGCCGCATCCAGGCAATAGGCTATTCCCCCGGACATCCCGGCCGCAAAATTCCTACCGGTTTTACCCAAAACAACGATCCGGCCGCCGGTCATATATTCACACCCATGATCCCCTAATCCCTCAACAACCGCGTTTAACCCGGAATTCCTAATACAAAACCTCTCTCCGGCAACTCCCCGGATATATGCCTCTCCGTTAATCGCCCCGTAAAAAGTAGTATTACCAATAATAATATTTTCATCGGGCTTATAATCTACTTTTCTGTTCGGGTAAATTATAATTTTACCTCCGGATATCCCTTTACCGACATAATCGTTAGCCAAACCTTGCAGAGTAAAAGTTATCCCTTTAGCTAAAAAAGCCCCGAAACTTTGACCAGCAACCCCTTTAAAATTACATTTAATCGTATCTTCGGGTAAACCGCTTTCACCAAACCTCCGGCAAACCTCCCCGCTTAACATTGCTCCGGTGGTGCGGTTTACATTTTCAATCTTTTGATTTATTTCAATGTTTTTAACGCTAGCGATTGCCGGCTCGGCTAACTTTATAAGTTTTAAATCCAGGATATTATCGATGCCGTGATCCTGTTTCTTACAATAATGCGTAATTACCGATTCCGCTACCAGCGGCTTATAAAGAATTCTAGAAAAATCGATTTCTTTTGCCTTCCAGGGCAAAATCTCTTGATTTAATTCCAACAGATCCACCCGGCCGACCATATCCTCTAATCTTTTTATGCCTAAAGAGCTCATCAGTTGGCGCAGCTCATTGGCAATAAAAGTAAAATAATTTATAATATACTCCGGCCGGCCGGTAAATCTTTTCTCTAATATCTCATCCTGAGTAGCAATCCCTACCGAACAATTATTTAAATTACAATGCCGCAGCATCACACACCCTAATACGATTAATACTGCGGTAGAGAAACCAAACTCTTCAGCGCCCAACAAAGCAGCAATAGCAACATCGCGGCCGGTGCGCATCTGTCCATCAGTTTGCAGGCGAACCCTGCTTCTTAAATCATTTAAGACTAAAGTCTGGTGCGTTTCTGAAAGCCCAAGTTCCCAAGGAAGACCAGCGTGTTTAATTGAACTTAAAGGAGAAGCTCCGGTACCGCCGTCTTGTCCTGAAATAAGAATCATGTCCGCATGCCCCTTGGCCACACCCGCAGCTACTGTACCTACGCCAATCTCAGAAACTAATTTTACGCTAATGCGCGCTTTAGGATTTACATTTTTTAGATCAAAAATAAGCTGCGCGAGATCCTCAATCGAATAAATATCATGGTGCGGAGGAGGGGAAATTAAAGTAACTCCCGGGGTAGTATAACGGGTCTTGGCGATGATTGCGCTCACCTTATGCCCGGGAAGCTGGCCGCCCTCTCCGGGTTTTGCACCTTGTGAAATTTTAATCTGAATCTCATCAGCGTTAACTAAATAATTTGTCGTTACACCAAAACGGCCGGAGGCAACCTGCTTTATCGCGCTTCTGGCAGAATCACCGTTGGCTAAAGGAGTAAAGCGCGATGGATCCTCTCCTCCTTCTCCGGTATTACTCTTACCCTTTAACCTATTCATCGCAATAGCAATTGTTTCATGTGTGGAGCGGCTAATCGAACCAAAACTCATCGCCCCGGTAGCAAATCTTTTTACAATTTCTTCAACCGGCTCAACTTCATCCAGTGGGATAGGAACAATCTTTTTCCCGCCGGAGGCGGATCCGCCTGCGGCGGAAAATTTTAGCAAACTTCTCAAAGTGGTCGGATTTTTTGACTGATCATTAATTAAAGCGGCAAATTCCTGATATTTTTTAGCATCATTATTGCGTACCGCATCCTGCAAAACAGCAATACTTTCCGGGTTCCAGAGATGGAATTCTCCGTCACGCTTCCATTGATAAAGCCCTCCACTGGCTAAATCATTTTCTTTAACCGGTCTAACCGGAAAAGCCTCCTGGTGACGCATAATAGTTTCTTTAGCAATCGTGCCTAAAGATACACCATTAATCCTGGAAGCTGTACCGCTAAAATAATTATTAATCACCGTTTGGTTTAATCCTACTGCCTCAAAAATTTGAGCTCCCCGATAACTCTGCAAAGTCGATATACCCATTTTAGAAAGAACCTTTAAGATTCCTTTGTCGATAGCTTTGATATAATTATGCTTTGCCTCCTGGGCAGTAAGATTAATTTCTTTATCTTTAGCCATCTCCTCCAGAGCCTTAAAAATAAGATAGGGATTAACACAATCAACTCCATATGCAAAAAGTAGAGCAAAATGGTTTACTTCGCGGGGCTCACCACTCTCTAAAACAATACTCAGTTGTGTACGCAAAGAACGCCGCACTAAATAATGGTGTAAAGCCGAAACTGCCAGAAGGCTGGGAATACTAGTATAGTCTTTATTTACCCCACGATCGCTTAAAATAATAAAAGTATAACCTGCCCTGATGGCAGATTCCGCTTCCTGGAATATTTTCTTAAGCGCCCTGGAAAAATCTATTTCGCTAGTTACTTTGAGAAGTAATGAAATAGTTTTAGTTTTAAAACCATTCTTTTTTATTTTACGTATCTTTGCAATTTCAATATCGCTTAAGATTGGGCGACTAACTAACAATTTATGACAATGATCTGGGCCATCACTTAAAATATTCTTTTCTGGCCCTAAGTAACTAGCCAGGCTCATCACTAACTCCTCCCGGATAGGATCAATCGGAGGATTAGTTACCTGAGCAAATAATTGTTTAAAATAAGAGAATAGCAGCTGCGGCTTAGTTGAAAGCACGGCAGGCGGAACATCATTACCCATTGAGCCTACTGGCTCTTGAGCATTTTGGGCCATGGGCTTAATAATTGTTTTTAAATCTTCGCGCGTATAGCCGAAAGCTTTCAACATAGTCAGTACATTACTCTTATCTTTTTTTACAGACCTGTCTGCGAGCTTATCCAATTCCACAATATTCTTTTTAACCCATTTTTCGTAAGGTTTAGCCTGGCTGAGCTCTTTTTTAATCTGACTGTCTTCAATAATCTTTCCTGCCTGGGTATCAATAAAAAATGTCTTTCCCGGTTCAAGCCGTCCTGAATAAAGAATATCAGCAGGCTGGATATCTAAAACCCCTACCTCAGAAGCCATTACCACAAAATCGTCTTTAGTAACAATATACCGGCATGGCCTTAAGCCATTACGATCAAGCACCGCACCAATACATTGGCCATCGGTAAAGGCCATCGCGGCTGGGCCATCCCAAGGTTCAATCAGGCAGGTGTGGTATTGATGGAAAGCTCTGACATTTTGAGCAAGTAAATTATTCTGTTCCCAGGCACTAGGTATAAGCATAGAGATAGCGTGCGCAAGGCTTCTTCCGGATAAAGTCAAAAGCTCAAAAACATTATCGATTGTCGCCGAATCACTGCCTCCCGGCACAACAACCGGCAAAATTTTCTTTAAGTCTTTGCCAAATAACTGGCTTTTTAAAAGGCTCTGGCGGCTACGCATCCAGTTAATATTACCCCGTAAGGTATTAATCTCTCCGTTATGCGCGATAAATCGAAACGGCTGGGACAAATCCCAGGTAGGAAATGTATTTGTAGAATAGCGCGAATGCACCAGGGCTAAAGCGCTCTTAATCTTGTTAGAACTTAAATCCAGAAAGAAATTTTCTACCTGATGCGGCATAAGCAAGCCTTTATAAATAAAGGTGCGGCTGGACAAACTGGGTATATAGAAAAATGCCTTCTGTTTTATTCTACAAGCGCGGATAATATTCTCAACTTGCTTGCGGATAACATAAAGTTTTCTTTCGAAAGCTAAAACATTATTTAGCTTGTTATTGCGCCCGATAAAAACTTGTTCAATTTTAGGCTGACTATCTTTAGCGCTCTGGCCAATATCAGAATTATCTACCGGCACATTACGCCAACCCAAAAATAATTGCCCTTCACTTTTAATTATTTTTTCAAAGGTTGCTTTACAAAATCTACGCTCTTGGGCATCCTGAGGCAAAAATACCAATCCTGAAGCGCATTCTCCTTCTTTAGGCAAACTAATATTCTCTTTGGCACATACAGAAACAAAAAACTCCTGCGGAAACTGAATAAGCAGGCCAGCTCCATCACCGGTTTTAGGGTCTGCACCAGTTGCGCCTCGATGGCTCAAACGCCTTAAAACTTCCAAACCCTGCCTTATAATTTCATGGCTTTTCTTACCTTTAATATTACAAACAAATCCTACGCCACATGAGTCATGCTCAAACTGCGGGTCATATAAACCTTGTTTTTGCGGCAAATGCGTATACTTCATAAATTAGTTTTCCACTTACTTACATCAATACCCAGTTTATTAATTTTCGTGCGCATAGTATTACGATTTATCCCTAAAATGCGAGCAGCCTTCAATTGATTACCTTCACAGCGCTCTAAGGTTTGTTCAAGCAAAGGTTTCTCTACTGCCTCCAAAACGGATTTGTATAATACTCCCCTTTTTTCAATAAACAAAGAATTTTCTAACTCTATTACTTTATCTTTAATAAAGGCCAAATCCCTTATGCAATTCTTTTTTACCACGCGGATTACATTTTCCTGACTTGTATCCGCAGGAAGGGCATACCCCTCCTGCTTTAACATCTTAACCAGGGCTTCTTTGGTTTTTACTTCATCTTCGGTAATCAAAATTGTAATCATTTTGTGCCCAAACTTTACGCATCGCTACTGATAAAAAAAGACGTTCACTTTGGCAAAAAACAGTTTCCGCCATCATGAACGTCTATGTTCTATGCGTTATATCTAAAAGCACTGCGCTGTGCTTATTAACTCTTATACTACTATACTACTACTTAATAAATAACATTTCCCGATACTTAGGTAAATCCCAGGTATCATCAGGAACCACACACTCCAAAGCATCTACGTGCCTACGGATATGCTCCATAATAGGTTTAAGCTCTTTAAAGTAAAGCTCAGCGCGCTTCTCATTGCTTAGCTTGCTTGCCTTTTCCAATAACTTAATCATCTCTTTGGCATTACGGCGCACATAATAAATCTTGGAGACTACATCGCTTAAATGTTCTTTTTTATCTTTAAGCGCTGCTGCATCTATTCTTAGTCCTGCGTTTTTTTGTAACTTGGCTAATCCATCCAAAGTGTTAGCTAATAAACTTTCATATTTATAACCTGCCGGAACCACGGAAGCATTTACCATTTCATTCAAAGTATTCGCTTCAATCTCCAGAGTGAGATTATACATATGGATCCAAATGTGGTATCGCGCAATCAACTCTTCTTTAGAGAAAACTTTGTATTTCTCAAAAAGAGCAACGTTCTCTTTTTTAGCTAAAGCTTCCAGTGACTCATAAGTCGAAGCGACATTCGGTAAGCCACGTTTTTTAGCTTCTTTGAGCCATTCCTCTGAATAGTTATTCCCTTCAAAACGGATATCCTTAGTCTCTTTGACGATCTTAGAAATTACCTGCAATACACTGGCATTGAAATCTTTACCAGTAGAAGTGGCTTTCTTAATCTGCTCAGCGACATAATCCAGGCTTTCAGCAATAATCGTATTGACTATGGCGATGGGTGTGGAGATATTCTGTGATGACCCAACAGCGCGAAACTCAAACTTGGCCCCGGTAAAAGCAAAAGGTGAAGTACGATTCCGGTCGGTTGAATCCTTGCTAAACTTAGGCAAACGGCCAATTCCAAAATCCATAATATCCGATTTGGAAACTTTCGACTTAACTCCTTTTTCGATCATATCCAAAATATTGGTCAATTGTTCGCCCAAAAATACACTAATAATCGCCGGAGGCGCTTCATTTGCGCCTAAACGATGCTCATTGCCGGCTAATGCCACGGAAGCACGTAAAAGATCGGCATGTAAATAGACTGCT
>JAPLMA010000027.1 GCA_026387255.1 Candidatus Omnitrophota bacterium
TAAATTACTTCAGGGAGATTTTTTGTCCATACGCATTTCTGTCCTCTGTCCTCTGTCCTCTGTCCTCTGAGATATACCCAACGAGATTCAAATTTTCCAGAATCGTTAATAATTAAACTAGTAGTCTGATTAAGATTAACATCCCCTGGTAAGAGCCCGCTTTTTACCAAGATCTGAAAACCATTACAGATACCGATAATCAACTTGTCATCGGCAATAAATTTACGCAAGCTATCAACAAGCTTAAATCTTAACTCATTAGCAAAAATCTTACCTGAAGCAATATCATCACCGTAACTAAAACCTCCGGGCAAAGCCAAAATATGGAAATCATCAAGGGTTCTTTTGTTACTCAGGAGTTGGTTAATATGCAATAACTCCGCTGCAGCACCCGCCAGCGAAAACGCCGCTGCAGTTTCCTGATCGCAATTTGTCCCCGCACTCCTTAAGACACAAACCTTAGGGCTTCGCATAATATTTCTTGATTGCTCGCGCTACCTCTTTAGGTTGATCAACTAAAATAAATAACTTCAGGTCCGCCTGATCAACATTACCATGGCTATAAACTGTATTCTTTAACCACTCTAATAGCGGCTTCCAGTATTGACTGTTAAAAAGAATTATCGGAAATTTAGCTATTCTTTCAGTCTGCACAAGCGTAATCGCCTCAAAAAATTCATCCAACGTGCCGTATCCTCCGGGTAAAATTACAAAAGCCTTGGCATATTTTACAAACATCACCTTGCGCACAAAAAAGTAACGAAAACGCAGAACCGTGTCCACATACTTATTTGGCTTTTGCTCGCAGGGTAATTGAATATTCAAGCCAATAGAATGGCCTCCGGCGCGCTGAGCGCCTTTATTGGCTGCCTCCATCATTCCGGGGCCGCTTCCGGTAATCACCGCGTATCCGGCTTTAGCGATATGATATGCTACCTCTTCACCGAGCTTATAAAATTGAGTACCTGGTTTGGTGCGCGCTGAGCCAAAGATTGTAACGGCTTTTCCGATCTTAGAAAGCGTTTCAAAACCATCGACAAACTCCGACATAATGCGAAATATTCGCCAGGTATCTTCTTTCGTAAAATCTTCCTGTGCCAACAAATCCTTAGGGCAAGATTTGGCTTTTACCATTTTAAAGGTTTCCTCCAGCTTTCTTTTAATTCAGCTATATCCGCATCCAGGCAAACTTTTCCGTCTAAACCAAATATTTTAAAATCAGGCTTTTTGGTTAAGCATCCTACTAAACCAAAAGAAACGCCTTTTAGGAGTTTTTCAAATTCTTTCTGTTTAGTTTTCTCTACCTCAACCACAAAACGAGAGTTAGATTCTGAGAAAAGAAGAAAATTATTACGCTTACTGGATGACTGATATGGAACCTCCGAAAGAAATACATTCATCCCCAAACCGCCGCTAAAAGCCATCTCCGCCAAAGCCACGGCCAAACCTCCATCAGAACAATCATGCATTGCCTTAACTAAACCTTTTTCCGTTGCCTTGCTTAATGCTGTAAAAGTCTTCTTTGCTTCAACGCCATAAACTTTTGGAATATTATTTCCCACTGCTTTATATAAATCATAATAATGGCTGCCGCCTAATTCATCACGGGTATTGCCGGCGATATAAATTAAATTGCCTGCTTCTTTTGCATACATCGATACGGATTTATTTACATCCTCCATCACGCTAATCG
>JAPLMA010000118.1 GCA_026387255.1 Candidatus Omnitrophota bacterium
TCAGGGGCTTTGCCTAGCCTGATGCCGCTTTGCCCGAACGCTAAAATTTTGGGCACGGCTAAATGTAAAGAAGGCCTGTATAAACATTATTACCAGAATTGGAATTTTCAGGTGGTTAAAACTAATGATCAGCTAAAATTAGGCAGTCGTACACTTAGTTTTATTGAAGCGCCGATGATCCATTGGCCAGACAGCATGTTTACCTACTGCCCGCAAGATGAGCTGCTTATGCCTAATGATGCTTTTGGCCAACATTTTGCAGCGAGTGAAAAATTTGATGATCAGGTTGATCAATGCATCCTGATGGAAGAGGCAGAGAAATATTACGCCAATATTCTTTGGCCTTTAGGAGGAGTAATTTTAAAAAAAATCCAAGAGCTCAAAAATTTAAATATTCCCATAAAAATGATCGCGCCCAGCCATGGGATTATCTGGCGTAAAGATCCGCAGAATATAATTAATTCCTATTTCTCTTGGGCGAAGGGAGAAACTAAACATAAGGTGGTTATTGCTTATGAAACTATGTGGGGTGCAACAGCTCAGATGGCGATTAAAATTGCCGAGGGCCTGATTGCCTCTGGAGTAGAGGTTAAGCTTTATAATGTGGCCCAAAGTGATCGTACTGAAATAATTGCGCAGATGTTATCCGCTAAAGGTTTTTTATTTGGTTCTTCTACTCATGATAATGATATGCTGCCGAACATTGCCGCATTCCTGGAAATCGTTAAGGGTTTGAAGGCAAAGAATAGAAAGATTGGTTTTTTTGGATCATACGGTTGGGCGGGTGGGGCGACTAAAGAAATGCAGGAGATGCTTAAAGATAGCACAGCCGAACAAACAGTTCCCAGCGTATCTTTTAAATATGTTCCGGATGCTTCGGAGTTAGCCAGTTGTTTTGAATTTGGATCTAAATTCGCGCAAAGCCTAAAATGAAACAGATATCCGCGGTAATCATTGATTTTCTGCGCACTCAGGATTTTGTGGTAGTTTCCTCGATTGACAAAAACGGGTTTCCCCATAGTTCATGTAAAACCATTATTAAGATTGATCCGGCCGGAGAAATTTATCTGGTAGATGTTTACCGTGGAGTAACCAGTGAAAATATAGAACGTAATCAGCGTATTAGTATCAGCGCGGTGGATGAACATAAGTTTATCGGTTATTGTCTTAAGGGTAAGGCCAGGAAAATGCAGGATGATTTTATCAGCCAAGAGATGATTAAAACCTGGGAGGATAATATTACTTCGCGCCTGGCAAAAAGGCTGCTGAGGAACTTAGTTCAGGATCAGGGGCAGAGGCATCATCCTGAAGCTAGTTTGCCGCAGCCCAAACATCTTATTGTTTTAGAGGTAGAGGAGATTGTTGATCTTGCTCCGTCTCATTTAAGAAAACCTGCTTAAAGGGCAGGGAAGGCTGGTTTGACAACATGAAGGAGGCTGCGCATGGCTAAGAGCGTAAAAGTTTATAGTACATCTACTTGTCCCTGGTGTATACGCGCTAAACAGTTCTTAAAAGAAAACAATATTGAGTTTCAGAATCTGGATGTTTCCGGTGACCAACTGGCGGCGGATGAGATGATGGCTAAAACCGGGCAGATGGGTGTGCCGGTGTTGGATATTGATGGCGAGATTATTATAGGATTTGATAAAGAGAAAATAAAGCAATTATTGGGTCTATAGATTTTTGCGGGTCCTGCCGATGATTGTTTCTCGGCCGCATGAAGCGTCCTCGAATCCAATCATCGTCACCCGCAAAAATCTATATTGAACAATATGCCAATTTATGATTTGATTATTATTGGGGCTGGTCCAGCAGGGATAACTGCTAGCGTATATGCCGCCAGGAAAAAGTTAGATTTTTTAGTGATTAGCCTGGATATCGGTGGGCAGGCTGCCTGGAGCGGAGATATTGAAAATTATACCGGGTATCAATTTATTACTGGCCCGGAGCTGGCGCTGAAATTCGAAGAACATATGCGTAGATATGACACTGCGCTTAGAGAAGGTGAAGAGGTTTTAGAAGTTAAAAAATCCGGTGAAATTATTTTAGTAAAAACGAATAAGGCAGATTATCAGTCCAGAAGCGTAATTATCGCTTCGGGGAAAAAATCAAAAGAATTAGGCGTGACTGGAGAAAAAGAGTTTAAACATCGCGGCCTGACATATTGCGCTACTTGTGATGGCCCGCTTTTTACCGGAAGAGATGTTGCGGTTATCGGCGGAGGAAATTCTGCGCTGGATGCTGCTTTACAGTTAACTAAAATTGCTAAACAAGTATATATTATAAATAATACTGTAGAATTAGGCGGGGATGCGATTATGCGCCAGAAGCTTCAGGCAGCGAGTAATGTTGTTATTTTAAATAATTCTAAAGTTATATCAGTTTTAGGTGATAAATTTGTTAGTTCGATTAAAATAAAAAGTAGCGATCAAGAAAAAGAGTTAACAGTGCAAGGGGTATTTGTGGAGATTGGCCTTACTCCTAACGTTGCATTTGCTAAAGATGTTGAAAAGAATCAAAAGAATGAGATAAAGATTAATTTACGCAATGAGAGCAGTATTCCGGGAATTTTTGTTGCGGGAGATGTTACAGATGTACCCGAGAAGCAGATTATTATTGCTGCCGGAGAAGGCTCGAAAGCTGCCTTAAGTGTTTTTCATTATTTATCCCGGAAAGTTTTCTAACTATTAAGTTGCAGACAATTTTTTGTGGTGGTACAATAACTTGATAAATTTAACCAGGTTAGAAAGTTAAGCAAAGTAATGTTCCCCACCCGCCGGAGGCTGGGGAAAAATTCTCCCCCTCGCGGGAGCTCGGGGTCATTTTTCCCCAAGCGCTGGGGGCTGGGGAAAAATGAGGAGAATAGAAAATGAGAGAGAGAATTGAAAAGGCGTTAGATAAAGTCAGGCCGATGTTAATGGCCGATGGCGGGAATGTGGAATTAATTGAGGTTACCGCTGATGGAGTAGTCAAATTAAAACTAAAGGGAAGCTGTGGATGCTGTCCGATGAGTTCGATGACCTTAAAGAATGGGATTGAGAAAATTCTTAAGGAGGAAGTTCCGGAGATAAAGGAAGTTGTCGCTTTATAAAAAAGAAAATATTTTGTGATGATCTTTGATCGTAAGCTTGAGCGTTTAAAGCGTATAATTTCTGCATATAAGTCAGTGATAGTAGCATTTTCCGGAGGCCAGGATAGCGCATTTCTGCTTAAGATCTGTGCATTAGTGCTACCACTGGATAAAATTCTGGCAGTTACCGCTGTTTCGGCTACTTATCCTCAAGCTGAGCTGGCCAAGGCAAAAATATTGGCTAAACATATTGGCGTCAGGCTCAAGATAATCAGGACCGGGGAGTTGAATAATAAAAAATTTACGGCTAATTCTACTGCGCGTTGTTATTTTTGCAAACAAGAGCTCTTTTCGAAGTTAATTATTATGGCTAAACAAAAAAAAATAGATTTTGTTTTAGAAGCCAGCAGTCTTTCGGATAAATTAGATTATCGTCCGGGCAATATTGCTAAGCAGGAACTTAAAATAAAATCACCGCTCATTGAAGCGGGTTTTAGTAAAGAGGATATTCGTAGATTAAGTAAAAAGTTGGGTCTTTCTAGCTGGAATAAGCCGAGCCTTGCCTGTTTGGCTTCACGTATACCTTACGGAGTTAAAATTACCTCCTCCCTACTTAAACGCATTGATCAGGCTGAGGCATATTTGAGTAGCCTGGGTTTTAGACAACTGCGCCTGCGCCATCATAATAATCTTTGCCGCATTGAAGTGGATAAAAGCGATATCTGCCGATTATTAAATAAGCGTGAGCGGATAATTAAGAGATTAAAAGATTTAGGTTATAATTATATTACGGTAGATCTAGAGGGATATCGTACCGGCAGTTTAAATGAGGTGATTAATAAATGAAAAGGATATATTTAGATTATGCGGCAACTACGCCTACTGATCCGGAAGTAATCTTGGCGATGGAGCCATATTTTTTTGATAAGTTTGGCAATGCCTCAAGTTTGCATGCTTATGGCCAAGAGGCCAAAAAAGCTCTGGAGGATAGCCGCCAGAGCTTGGCTGATTTTATCGGGGCCAACCCCGAGGAGATTGTTTTTACCTCCGGTGGCACGGAGTCAGATAATTTTGCGCTTTTCGGTGTTGCCTACGCATTAGAAAAGAAGGGCAATCATATTATTACTTCTGTGATTGAGCATCATGCTATTAGCGAACCGGCAAAATTCTTGGAAAAGAAAGGATTCAAGGTTACTTATCTGGGGGTCGATAAAGACGGTTTGGTTTCTTGTGATGACTTAAAGAAAGCAATTACTGATAAAACTATTCTGATCAGCGTTATGCACGCAAATAATGAAATCGGTACACTCCAGCCGATTGCGCAATTAGGCAAGCTGGCCAAAGATAAAGGAATTTATTTTCATACTGACGCCGTACAGACTGTAGGGCATATTCCGATAAATGTTGATCAGCTTAATGTAGACCTTTTATCACTTTCAGCCCATAAGTTTTACGGGCCAAAAGGAGTGGGGGCTTTATATATTAGAAAAGGTACGCATTTAGAGACATTTATGCGCGGCGGAGATCAGGAAAGAGGCCGGCGCGCTTCCACGCATAATATTACCGGAATAGTGGGGTTAGCTCGAGCGATTGAGATTTGTCAAAATAAAATGGAAAGTGAAATTAAATTTCAGAGTGCCTTGCGTGATAAATTGATTAAAGAGATTCCGGTTAGGATTCCTGAGGTCAGGCTTAACGGACATCCTAAGCAAAGGTTGCCCAATAGTGTGAATTTTTCCATTAAATACATTGAAGGCGAATCAATACTTTTAAGCCTGGATATGTTGGGAATTGCCTGTTCTACCGGTTCTGCCTGTACCTCTAGCTCTCTTGAACCATCACATGTTTTATTGGCGATTGGTTTAGACCATGAGACAGCGCACGGTTCTTTAAGGATTACTCTGGGGCGCTTTACTCGCGAAAGTGATATAGATTATCTTTTGGAGAAATTACCTTCAGTCGTGCAAAAATTACGCGCCATGTCCCCGCTTTATGAAAAATAATTTACCTAAACTCGGTAAAATCCATCCGGATTTTTTTAATCGACATATCTATTCCAAATTAGGCAAACCTGATAAATCTATTATTGTGGGTCCGCAAAGCGGGGTAGATTTTGGCGTGGTGGATCTGGGGACAAAGGTAATGGTCGTGTCCACGGATCCATTTTTTATTGCCAAAGAATTAGGGCTAGAAAAGGCGGCTTGGTTTGCGGTGCATATTATTGCCAGTGATGTTTCTGTAAGCGGAATTGCCCCGAAATATTTGGCGATCGATTTAAATCTTCCTCCCCAGATGACAGAGGTGGAATTAGCCAAAATGTGGGATGCGGTGCATCAGGAGTGTCAGAAGTTAAAAATCAGCGTGATTACCGGGCATACTGCCCGATATGCCGGATGTAATTATCCGATGGTCGGCGGAGCAACCATGTTCGGTTTAGGCAAGAAAAAAGAGCTGATTAATCCTGAAGCCAAAGTCGGGGATGCGATTATTATTTCTAAGGGGCCGGCAATTGAAACTACGGGTTTGTTGTCTGCCTATTTCCCGGAATTTTTAGAAGTTAAATACGGCAAGTCTTTTGTTAAGCGCGCGCAGGAAGTTTTTTATCAAATGTCTACGGTTAAGGATGCTGCGATTACTGCTTCGGTTGGCGGAGTGACTGCGATGCATGATGCTACAGAGTGTGGAGTATGGGGTGGGCTTTTTGAGATTGCCCAGCATAGCCGGGTGGGCATGTGCATTGATAAAAATAAAATAATTTTACAAGAGGTCGTCAGGTTGACTTGTGAGTGTTTTGATATTGATCCCTATAAATCGATCAGTGAAGGTACTTTGTTAGCGACGGCCAATAAGCAAAAAGCGAAATTTATCGTCGCGGCCCTGGAGAAAGCAGGGATTCCTGCCAGCATTGTCGGTGTTATCACTGCGCCGGCAAAAGGCATGCGTGTTTTAGACGGGGATAAAAGCTATGAACTTAAACATCCTGGAGTTGATCCTTTTTGGGAGAAGTTCGCACAGTATCTTAAGAAAAAATGAAGGAAAAAATACTGGATTATTTAAATAAAAAACATGATTATCTTTCCGGAGACCAGATTAGTAAACATTTGGGGATAAGCCGCCAGGGTTTGTGGAAGCACATTCAGGAGCTCAAGGATTCCGGTTACCAGATAGTTGCTGTCCCACATTTAGGTTATCGACTTGAAGCTTGCCCGGATCGTCTTTTTGTTTTTGAAGTCGCACGCGCCTTGAATACAAAATTTATCGGTAAAAAGATTCATTATTTTGATTATCTGGCTTCCACGATGGATCTGGCCATGCAGTTGGGTATGGATGGCGCTGCCAGCGGTAGTGTTGTTTTGGCGGAATCGCAAATTAAAGGCCGCGGTAGATTAGGCAGAGAATGGTTCTCTCCTAAATATAAAGGAATCTATTTGTCCTTAATTCTAAGGCCCAAAATTCTACCCGCGGCTTGTCCGATATTAACTTTAATGAGTGCGGTAAGTATTTGTGAGGCGGTAAAAAAAGTGATTGATCTGGATGCGCAGATTAAGTGGCCGAATGACGTGCTTATCAAAAATAAAAAGGTTGCCGGTATCCTGACGGAGATGAATGCCGAAGTGGATAAGGTGAATTTTGTGGTTATTGGTATTGGTTTAAATGTAAACAATGATAAGAAATCTTTAATTGCTGGAGCTACTTCGTTAAAGGAACAGCAAGGCGAAGAAATAAGCCGCGTGGTTTTGTTGCAGGAGCTTTTGCGCAGGATAGAAAATAATTATCTTCTTCTAGAGGATAAGGGGGAAGTTGAGATTATTAATAAATGGCGTAATTTTACACTGACTTTAGGTACGCGCGTTAAGGTTGATTACCAGGATAAACATATCGAAGGCCAGGCAATTGATATTGATGTTGATGGCGCCCTGCTTATCCGTAAAGATTCCGGGTTTATCCAGAAGATTTCAAGCGGAGATGTAACGGCCTGCCGGTAATGTAAACC
>JAPLMA010000088.1 GCA_026387255.1 Candidatus Omnitrophota bacterium
CGAGGCTTAATTTCTTCAAATCTAAAGGTGAATCTATTTTTTCTAAAAACATATTTTATTTTTCTTCTGAATCTGTGTCATCAAATTTCTCTAAAGAGGTTTTACCGTCTTTCTTCATCAATAGCTCTACTTTTCGTTGCGCCTCCGTTAAAGTCCCAGAACAAGATTGCGCAATTCTAACCCCTTCTTCATATTTTTTAAGCGATTCACCCAAAGTAATTTTTCCACTAGAGAGCTCCTCAACAATCTTCTGTAATTTTTTCAAATCTTCCTCAAACATCGGTTTTTCTTTCATCGCTAAACACCTCCAAAACGGCGCTCGTAAAAGCGCCTTTATGTAAAACTGTTTTTAATTTATCTCCTGGTTTTATCGCACTAACGTCTTTTAGGATCGCGCCTTGCGGCATAAGCACGCTTAAACTATAGCCACGAGATAATATTGCTAGCGGGCTTAATGCTTCCAGCCTTTGAATTAATGCGCTAGAGCGCTGTGCCGCCAGTTCTAAAGCATGCCGCATATTATAATTTAAACCTGAGAATAATTCATCTATCTGCTGCTGTTTTTCAAATAAATAATCCCGCGGGCTTTTAAGCATATGCGTAAATGCCGTAAGCCTGTTTTTTAAATCACTAATCGTGCTGTTAATAGAAAAATCCAGTTCATGCCTAAACCCGTCCAACTGAGCTAATAAAGCATTCTTTTTATCCACGATAATCTTGGCTGCCGCGGTTGGCGTCTCAACGAAAACATCAGCCACTAAATCTGATAAAGTAGTATTAATCTGATGGCCTACCGCAGAAATAATCGGAAGCCTGGAATTATAAATTGCTCGCGCCACGATTTCCTCATTAAACGACCAAAGATCCTCAGTGCTGCCTCCCCCCCGGCTGACAATAATTAAATCTAACTGCTTAAGATTATTCAGGTCCGCTATGGCCTGGACAATTTCACCAGCCGCCTGCTCACCCTGCACGCGTACAGAAAGCAAAATTACATCCACGCCTGAAGCGCCTTTTTTAAGAATCTGTAGAATATCACGAACTGCGGCTCCCGAGCTTGAGGTAACTATTCCCACCGTAAAAGGCATTTGGGGTAGCGGTTTTTTATGATCAGCATTAAACAGACCCTCTTGGTCTAATTTTTTCTTTAATTGCTCAAAGGCTAATTGTTGCGCGCCAACTCCCTTAGGTTCAATCCTCTCAACAATAATCTGATATTGCCCACGCGGCCCATAAACATCAACTTTACCAAAACAAATAACCTTTTGGCCATCCTCTAGCTTAAATTTTAAGCCTTTATTAGCATACGCAAACATCGCCCCCAAAATAAGTGCTCCTTGATCTTTAAGCGAAAAATAAAAATGTCCGCTGGTAGCAGCTTTAAAATTAGAAATCTCCCCTTCCAGCCAGATCTCGCCAACCTTCTCCTCAAGCAAACCCTTAATCACTTGAGTAATCTCTGAAACAGTATAAATATGTTTATGGCTTTGGCTAGTGGAAGCCAAACCATTGTTCTCTAACTTACTTATTTTCGGCATTACTTATCTCCTTAAGCAGGGGCTTCTCCGGTAGCTTGACTTCAGTGGGTTTTGATTCCACGGGCTTTTCCTGCGGCTTAATCTCGGTGGATTTTGTCACCACGGTTTTTACCTCATCCGGATTTTCCTGTAGTTTGATTTCAGTAGGTTTTGATTCCAGCTTTACTTCGGCCGGCAAAGCCGCAGGTAAAACAGGTTTCTTCTTAAAAACTAAGAGCTGAACTGAATAAGGGCTTAAATCTATTGTCTCAACATAGCCCTGATTAAAATCCACATCTTTTTCAGAGCCTGGTTTAAATTCGCAATTTCGGCTGCAATTACTATCCATCACATACTTGCTTAAAACATATATATCTTTTAAGCCTTTTAAAGTAACTTTAATCTTACGATTCATCGTAGAAAATTTATTGGCCAAACTATTTAATTCTATAGCGCGACTAAGCAACCCCTTGGTTTTGACGCTTAACCGCAAAGTAGCTAGGCTCAACTGGCCGGCGAGGATCTTCTTCATGCGATCAGATTTAACTATGCTTAAAATTGCCTTTTGTTCCGCGCTATTCAAATAAACTATGTTATGAGAGATATAATTCATAGCCGCTTGCGGATCAATATAGTTATAAATAAGCAAAGCCAGATAATCCGGGGACTTGGTAGAAATTACTCCCACAAATTCATCACTAAATTTAACCGTGAACAAATCTTGACCCAACAAGCCAAACATACGCCAAACACTATAATTAGCTTTAGCATATCCTTTGTTCTCCGGTCGAACCAGGTCAAATGAAAAAATACCCAAATTTCTAATTGCCCCGGCCTTTTTGTCTCCAAAATCCTCAAGACAGAAATATGTCTGGTAATCTATCCCCGCTTCATACATATTTTTAAGCCGCCCCGGGACATAACTGGCAGAAATATGCGCAAATTTAGCTCTTTCGGCTAAAACATTTGCTGTACCGTCAAAACTCCATTCACTAACCAAAAGCGGAATATTACTATTAAATTTAAAATAAGTTAACCACTCACGGATAAGCTCAACAAAAGGCTTGCCATAAATAGTATCCTGTTTTTCTTCCGCCGGATCACTGGAATAGGCGTGCCAAGAAATAAAATCCAGGGGCAGCCGATAGCTATAGCAATATTTTATCAACTCATAAATTAAACTACCCTCTGGTGTTAGTATGTTATTGGGCTCAATATTCCTAAACCAGGCGCTCACCGAAGGCCCGCCTAAAGGAATATGTATTTTAGTCTCCCGACGCAATTCGTTTACCGCTTCACCGACAATACGGTAAAGATTAAAATACTCGTTTCGTCCCCCCAAAAAGAAATCTCCTAAATCCGGGGCATTCCAAACTTCATACCAAATATTATATTGTTTCTCACAACTAAATTTACGAATCGTCTGCTTAATTAATTCTTTATATATTTTTAAATTGCGGGGAGCGCTATTTTTATCCAGCACCGCGCCTAAACCACTAGGTGTACCGAATAAATCTAGAATTACTGTTCCCCCACTATCACTTACTTTTTTAATTATCTCTTCATAATTATTCAAGAGCTTTTGATAAGAGTCTTTATCGTTAACTAGCTGTTGGATCTCCCAGAGATTATATTGAATACGGTAGAAATTACGAAAACCTAAATCCGCCTGCCAGGTAGCCAAAGCATCAGTTGCGGCTAGTGTTTGCGGCAAAGTTAAATCACGCTGCTTACCTCGGCCACTCAAATCCACGCTTGGTCTATATATTTTAGGCAGGCTAACTACGGGAGAATTTAGGTCTAAATTAAACTCTAGCTCTTCTGGAATTTGAGCAAAAGAAACCGCCGGGCCAAAAGACAAAAAAAGGATTAAAAAGAACAAAACCCCATGTAAGATAACCAGCAGTTTTTTAATCATCTAAATTTTTTTCTGAATTCTTAAAATCGAGCGCGCCTTACCAGTTACTTCATCTATTTCTACCAAAGCGCCATGTAGTTGAATATCCCCTTCGGCAACTTGAAATCTAACCGGAATAGAGCTTAAGAAACGCGTGAGCACATCCTCCACCCTTCTACCAATTACCGAATCATAAGGGCCAGTCATGCCCACATCGGTTATATAGGCAGTACCCTGGGGTAGAATCTTTTCATCGGCAGTCTGAATATGTGTATGTGTGCCAAAAATGGCAGAAACCTTGCCATCCAAATACCAACCTAAAGCTATTTTTTCAGAGGTTGCTTCCGCATGTATATCCACGATAATAATTTTAGTTTCTGCTGCCAGTTCTTCAGCAGCCTTAAGCGCAGCCTTAAAAGGACACTCCAGCGCATCCATAAAAACCCGGCCATTAATATTAATCACTCCTACCTTAGTTCCATTACGCGCCTTAAATACGTTTGCGCCGCGCCCGGGCGCTCCGCTTGGAAAATTCAGCGGGCGTAAAATTCTTTCTTCCTGATTAATCAGCTCGAAAATCTCCGGCTTCTTCCAAATATGATCTCCGGAAGTAAGCACATCCACTCCGGAGGCAAAAAGTTCAGCCGCCACCTTAGAAGTAATCCCTGAACCGCCAGAAGCATTTTCAGCATTAGCAATTACAAAATCAATTCCTAATTCCTGCTTAAGCGGGACAACCAGAGTTTTAATTGCCTCTCTGCCCGGGCTGCCTACAATATCTCCGATAAATAATATTTTCATCTCTAACCTCGTTTATTTAAAGATACCTCCGCTTATATCCGTCATTCCCGCGCAAGCGGGAATCTTAGATCCCCACTTCCGTGGGGATAAGTTCGGCCAAATGACTTATGTTCGCTATCGCTCCATAAGTCATGGCCTCACTTATTTAGCATACTCAATCGTGCGCATCTCGCGAATTACTGTAACTTTGATCTGACCGGGATACTCCATCCCCTCTTCAATTTTCTTACGTATATCCCTGCACATGGTCACTGCTTCATTATCATTAATTTTCTCCGGCTGTACAATAACCCGGATCTCTCTGCCGGCCTGAATAGCAAAAGATTTTTCCACTCCCTTAAAAAGATTGGCAATTGACTCTAACTTATCCAGACGCTTAACATATATCTCCAACGTTTCTCTTCTGGCCCCGGGGCGCGCGGCGCTAACCGCATCAGCAGCGATAGCTAAAACCGCATACATACTCTGCGCAGGCGACTCTTCATGATGCGATTCAACCGCCGCGATCACCTCAGCGCTTTCATTATATTTCTTGGCCAAATCCGCGCCTAACTTAGCGTGTGTGCCTTCGACCTGATGATCCACAGCCTTACCAATATCGTGTAAGAGCCCAATTCTTCGGCCAAGCTTAAAATCCAAGCCTAACTCTGAAGCCATAATTCCCAATAGAAATGAAACTTCTTTAGAATGTTGCAAAGCATTCTGGCCATAGCTGGTGCGATATTTAAGCCGGCCTAAAAGCTTG
>JAPLMA010000099.1 GCA_026387255.1 Candidatus Omnitrophota bacterium
CTGCCTCCGCCGATTAAGGCGACATCTGAGATGCTATGATGCGGAGAGCGGAAAGGCCGGGTTCCGATTAGGCCATCCTTGTTTAACAATGTGCCGGCTACGGAGTGAATTTTGGTTATTTCCAGGGTCTCGGCTAAGGAAAGGTTAGGCATAATCGTGGGGATTCTTTTGGCGAGCATAGTTTTGCCGCTTCCCGGAGGCCCGATCATCAGAATATTATGTCCTCCGGATACTGCTACTTCCAGTGCCCTTTTAGCAAAATACTGCCCTTTAACTTCGGAAAAATCTAAGCTGTAATTTGCGCTATTTTTAAGGATTTGGCTCATTTCTAATTTCAGAGGTTGTCGAGAACCGGGGTCAGCCAAAAATTGTACCACTTCTTTTAAGCTTTTTAGTGGCCAGGCAGATATTTCTGATATAATCGCCGCTTCTTTGGCGTTTTCTTCTGGGAGAATAAGGTTTCTGATGGGGAATTTAGCCAGGGTTAAGCTTATCGTTAAAACACCATGTATCGGCCGCAGTTGTCCATCTAGGGACAATTCCCCCAGGAAAGAGTAATTCTTAAGAGGATCTTTATTGATCTGTCCTGTTGCCGCTAAAATACCAAGGGCAATGGCCAGATCAAAGCAGGCACCTTCTTTCTTAATATCAGAGGGGGCTAGGTTTATGGTTATTCTTTGGGCCGGCCACTGGAATCCTGAGTTTTTGATTGCTGAGCGTACTCTTTCTTTACTTTCCTTGATTGCTGTATCTGCCAGGCCAACCAGGTTTATCGCCGGAAGGCCATTGGTAACATCGATTTCTATTTCTACTGGATAAGCATCCAGGCCCAGAAGACCAAAACTGTAGGTTTTAGAGATCATGTTTTCTCCTTCTAGGGGCAATAGACGTGCGGAACTCAATAATCTAACTGGTTTTTAAGTAAAATATCTTGCTTTTTAAATAGGGGATTATATAATATGAGTCTATGCGTAAGGACGCGATTAAGAACATAGCGTTTATTTTGTTGTTAGGTATTGCTGTTTTTAGCATGGTCAGATACGTAAGTGAATTAAAGGTAAGGTTCAGGCTCCAAGATAGCTTGATTCAGGCTCAAGGTGACGTTGCTGCATTGACACAAGAGAAACAAAACTTATTGCAAGAACTGGGGAAAGAGAAAGAGCTTAATGAGCAATTGGCGGCCAAGAATGTAAAACTCAAAGCTTATTCTCGGGCAAGTAAGGTCAGAATGACGCGCCTTTTTCGGGATAACTCTAAAACCCAGAATGAGTTTGAAAATATAAACACTAAGTTTGCTATATTAAAAGCGGAAAATAGAGCGCTGATTGATAGTCATAAACGTAGTTATATAGAAAATGAACAGTTTAAATTAAAACTGAGTTCGGTGGTTGAGCTAAAAAAGGCAATCCGAGAATTAAGAACAAAGAAGCCCAAGTCCTCTGGCTTAGCAAGAGAAGGAAACCAGGGGTTTTTGATTAGAGGTGGCCGGTCAACCTTAGAGAAAATTAAGATTGAAGTTATTCCTGCCTCGTACAAATCCTTTCAGGATTTTACGCGGCAAGCCCCGTTAGAAGTCTCGCGGCGCGAAGCGCCACTTCTAACGGGGCAAGCAAAAACTAAAGAATAATGAGAGATATTTTTATCGAGGCATATCGAAATAAGATTTTAATGACGACCATTTCTGCCTGGTTAATTGCCCAGACGATTAAAGTGGTAATCGGAGTATTTCGTTTGAAGAAATTTGATTTCCGTTTATTTATTGGAAGCGGAGGGATGCCTTCCGCGCATGCTGCCGGCGCCGCATGTTTAGGCACAAGTATTGGTTTAGAATGTGGATTTGATAGTGTTTATTTTGCCTTGGCATTTGCTTTCGCGATTGTAGTTATGTTTGATGCCCAGGGAGTACGCCGCTCTACAGGTAAACAAGCGGGAATTTTAAACACGATTATGGAGGATATTTACTGGCGGGGTAAAATTCAACAGATGCGTTTACGCGAGCTCATTGGCCACACCCCGGTGGAAGTAATTATAGGGTCGTTGCTCGGTATCATGATTGCCTTAGTATCTGGAATTAAATAAAACTTTAATTATCCACAGGGTAGCTGACGTTTAAACGTCAGCTACAAAGTTAATAAGTTGGGTGGTTTTTATTTCAAATAAACAGGGGGTTTTAAGTGAATAAAAAACTTATGCTTATAATTATAGCGGTAGTTGCGATTGGAAGTATTATTGTTTTTTTAAGTATTAAAAAAATAAACACAATGGTTCAACTCTCTAGTCATTCATCAGCGCGTTCCTTGTCTGGCCAAGCGCGCATGCTTGAGGAAAAAGGTAGCCTATTGGAGGCGAAGTTATTATATCAGAAATTGGTAAATGATTTTCCTGAATCGCCGGAGGTAATGGATTGGCAGAAGAAAACAGAAGATATAAATATTAAATTATTATTCTCCAACGTGCTTACACCTCAAAGTATAATTTATCAGATTCGTCCGGGAGACACCTTAAACAAGATCGCCCGTGAGTATAAAACTACTACTGAGTTGATTATGAAAAGTAATAATATTAATGATGCGTTGATCATTCCCGGCCGTAAGATTAAACTTTGGAATGTGCCTTTTAATATTCTGGTGGATAAATCTCAGAATATATTGCTGTTAAAAAATAACGAAGAGATTATTAAAAGTTATATCGTCTCGACAGGGAAAAATAATTGCACCCCCGTGGGTACGTTTAAAATCGTAAATAAACTTTCCAACCCTACCTGGTTTAAAGCCGGGGCGGTAGTGCCGCCGGAAAGCGCGGCGAATGTGCTGGGTACGCGTTGGATGGGGTTTGATTTGGCGGGTTATGGTATTCATGGGACGATTGAACCAAAAGAACTGGGTAAACAAGTGACTCAAGGATGTGTGCGCTTGGGCAATGCTGATGTTGAGGAGCTTTATAGCATTGTGCCGGTGGGCACCGAAGTTACGATAATTGAATAATACTTATGGCCGGACTGGATTTTGAAAAACCGATTTTAGAGTTAGAGAAAAAAATTCAAGAGCTCAAATCTTTTATGGTTGAGAAAAAGATTGATTTGTCGAGTGAAATTAAGAAGCTCGATGATAAGCTGGAGCATTTAAAAAAAGATACCTATATTAATCTCTCTGCTTGGCAGAAGGTACAGCTTGCCCGGCATCCTTTGCGTCCGTATACCCTGGATTATATCAGCATGATTATGTCGGATTTTGTGGAGTTGCACGGTGATCGGCTTTTTAGCGACGATAAGGCGATGATCTGTGGTTTGGCTAAACTGGATAAAAAGAAGCTGATGGTTATCGGGCATCAAAAAGGCCGGGATACTAAGGAAAATTTAAAACGTAATTTTGGTTGCGCGCATCCGGAAGGTTACCGTAAAGCTTTAAGGGTAATGCAAATGGCGCAAGAGTTTAATTTGCCGGTGGTAGTTTTTATTGATACGCCCGGGGCATATCCGGGTATTGGGGCTGAAGAACGCGGGCAATCTCATGCGATCGCGCTTAATTTACGGGAGATGATGACTTTTACTGTGCCGATTATGGCCATTGTCATCGGAGAAGGTGGTTCCGGAGGCGCTCTGGGAGTAGGAGTGGTAGATCGCATAGCGGTATTAGAGAACTCTTATTATTCGGTTATTTCTCCGGAAGGGTGCGCGGCAATTCTTTGGAAGGATGGCGCCAAGGCTCCCCAAGCAGCCGAAGTTTTGAAACTTACCGGCCCGGATCTTTTAAAGATGGGTTTGATTGATGAAGTGATTCCTGAACCATTAGGAGGGGCGCATCGGGATGCGCAAAAGATTGCCCAAAATGTTAAAGAATCAATTTTAAGGAATCTTAAAGAGCTGGAGATTTTAGATAAAGATAAATTATTGAAGTTAAGGTACGCAAAATTTAGATCCATGGGTGTTACCGCATGATTGAGCAGGAACTCCTGTTATTAGGCCTCTTACGTCAAACCCCGAAACACGGTTATGAAATTAAGATTAAAGTCCGCGAAATACTCTCGCTTTTTGCCGGAGTCCAGTTAAAATCAATTTATTATCCTTTAAAAGTTTTAGAAAAAAAAGGTTTGTTGACTAAACAGGCAGATAAATTAGGCCGGCGACCGGAACGTTTTGTTTATTGCCTGAC
>JAPLMA010000105.1 GCA_026387255.1 Candidatus Omnitrophota bacterium
CGTGCATACTGTGCGCAGGAAATTCGGAGCCCAATTAGCTAAAGAACATCCGGTGGAAGCGGATTTTGTGGTGCCGGTACCGGATTCCGGATTTTCCGCGGCATTAGGTTATGCGCAAGAATCCGGTATACCTTTAGAGATGGGCATCATCCGCAACCATTATGTCGGCCGGACATTTATTCAGCCGGCGCAGGATGCCCGGGATATGGGGGTGCGGGTAAAATTCAACACTTTAAAGGATATTTTAAAAGGTAAACGTATTATTGTGGTGGATGATTCTATTGTGCGCGGCACAACTTCTAAAATTCGTGTGCGCAACTTACGTAAAGCCGGGGTAAAAGAAGTACACTTGAGGATTTCCTGCCCGGCGCACCGTTATCCGTGTTTTTACGGAATTGATTTTCATCTTTCCAGTGAGTTGATTGCCAATAAATATGAAACACTGGAGAAGATTACTAAATACTTAGAAGTTGATAGCTTGGGTTATTTAAGTTTACCCGGAATGCTGGGTTGTTTAGAGAAGGGCAAAGAAAACTACTGTACTGCCTGTTGGACAGGTAAATACGCGGTTAGAGCAGAAAAGCGGCATAGTAAATTTTCTTTGGAAAGACGCTGTTGCGGTCAGGGGGAGTTGCAGGTATAAAAAGTATTTTCAATTTTACGGGTCCTGTCTTGGGTATTTTTTTGCGCTGACGCGCTGCAAAAACACCCAAGCCACCCGTAAAATAAGCTGTAATTTTATACAAAGGAGATAAGTAGTGAAAAAGATTACCTATAAAGATTCTGGAGTGGATATCAAAAGCGCCAGTATTTTTAAATCTAAAATTAAGCCTTTGGTGCGTAGTTCTTTCCGGCCGGAGGTCTTAACGGATATCGGCGGCTTTGGAAGTTTCTTTAAGTTAAATAAAAGCAAGTATAAGGATCCGGTTTTGGTTTCTTCAAGTGACGGAGTAGGTACGAAACTGATGATTGCCAAATTAGCCAATAAGCACGATACGGTGGGTATTGACGCGGTGGCGATGAATGTAAATGATATTCTTTGTACCGGTGCGGAATCTTTATTCTTTTTAGATTATATTGCTTTTAGTAAAGTTAAAGAAAATGTACTGGTGGATATCATCAAGGGTATAAATGACGGATGCCGTCAGGCAGGTTGTTCTTTAATCGGCGGAGAGACTGCTCAGATGCCGGGAATGTACCGGGAGGGTGAATACGATATTGCCGGTTTCTGCGTGGGGGTTGTCGAAAGAAAAAAGATTATTAATGGCGCAAAGATTAAGGCTTCGGACGTGATCATTGGAATTGCTTCTAGTGGCCTGCATTCTAATGGTTATTCTTTAGTCAGAAAGGCCTTGGGGCCCGTGGAGCTAAAAAGAATGTC
This sequence comes from Candidatus Omnitrophota bacterium, assembly GCA_026387255.1. Taxonomy (GTDB): domain Bacteria; phylum Omnitrophota; class Gorgyraeia; order Gygaellales; family Profunditerraquicolaceae; genus UBA6249. The sequence goes on from JAPLMA010000105.1 coordinate 1,382, forward strand.
TGCGCAGTTACTTTAGCCTACACGTATTTATGTTAAACCTATTCTGGAACTTTTGCGTCAATATGGGAAAGGTGTGCATGGGATCAGCCATATTACCGGCGGGGCTTTTTACGATAAGATTAGCCGGATATTGCCGAAAAACATTGATGTCTGTATTGAGAAAAGTTCCTGGAAAGTACCTGAAATATTCAGGCTTATTCAGTATAAAGGCAATATTGAAGACCTAGAGATGTATCGCACTTTGAATATGGGAATTGGTTTAGTTTTAATTGTGCAGAAGGAGGCAGCTGTCGGGATGATGCAGAAATTAGCGGAGCTTAAATTAAAATCCTGGATTATCGGTGCAGCGGTAAAAGGCAATAAACAAGTAAACATAATTTAATAGGAGGTAAAGATGAGCTTATTGGGATTAATTATTGTGGTAGCCGTAGTGATTTTTTTTATGGGGATCAGGATTGTGCGTCCTACGCATCGGGGTTTAATTGAACGGTTGGGCAAATATAACCGTTTTGCGAGCGCGGGTTTTAACTGGATTATCCCGCTGATTGAAGTTATTTATCAGGTTAATGTCACTGAACAGATGGTGGATGCTGAGCCACAGGAAATTATTACCAATGATAATTTGAATGCTAAGGTTGATGCCCAGGTTTATTTTAAAGTTAAGGCGGATGAATCGGATGTTAAGAATTGCCAGTATAGCGTGAATAATTATCAGTGGCAGATTGTGAATTTAGCCCGCACCACTTTAAGGAATATCATTGGCACGCTAACCTTAAAATCTGCCAATAGCGAAAGAGGCAAGATCAACGCGGAGCTGCATAAGACTCTGTGTGAAGAAACCGCCAGCTGGGGTTTAGAGATTGTCAGGACAGAGTTAAAAGAAATCGATCCGCCCAAGGATGTTCAGGAAACGATGAACAAAGTAGTTAAAGCGGAAAATGAAAAGATTGCCGCAGTTGATTACGCGACGGCTACGGAAACTGTCGCTGACGGACAAAAGCGCGCTGAGATTAAAAAAGCCGAAGGTATCAAGCAGGCTAGAATTCTTGAGGCCGAAGGTGAGGCTGAAGCAATAAAATTAGTTAATGAGGCAGCGGAGAAATATTTTACCGGCAATGCCCAAGTGCTGCGTAAATTAGAAGCAGTAGAGAAATCTTTGCAGAATAATGCCAAAATAGTGGTTCCGGCCAATACTGAACTGGTAAATGTAATCGGTGAAATGGCCGGCTTTCTGCCGATCAAGAGTAAAGAAGATAAAAAATAATTTTTGCGGGTCCCCGCCACTAAAGTGTTGGCGGGCAGGCTGTCTTGGGTATTTTCTAACGCTGACGCGCTTTAAAAAACACCCAAGCCACCCGCAAAAATATAGATATTTGTTTCATATGAGCATGGAAATAATCCCGGGGATACAATACTGAATTATGATGAATATTATGGGAGAAGTGGGGAGCCTGATTAGTTTGGTGGATTATCAGGATGGCTCTGTTGTCAGCAAGGAGCTGATTAAGAAAGAAAAGGGTACAGTAACGCTTTTTGCTTTTGATCAAGGACAGGGGTTAAGCGAACATACCGCGCCATTTGACGCGTTAGTTTATATCTTGGATGGAGAGGCAGAAATTAGTATCTCCGGAAAGCAATATAATTTAAAATCCGGTGAAACGATTATTATGCCGGCAAATAAGCCGCATTCTCTAAAGGCGATAAACCGCTTTAAGATGCTCTTAGTAATGATTAAGGCTTAATAAAT
>JAPLMA010000050.1 GCA_026387255.1 Candidatus Omnitrophota bacterium
ATGCCTAATTCTTTTGCGATGGCCTGCGCAGTCTTTTCATTATCACCTGTCAACATAACAACTTTTAATCCCATTTTATGCAAAGCGCGAATAGCATCAGGGGTTGTTTTCTTTATCGGATCTGAAATCCCGAGTATCCCTGCAGTTTGTCCATCAACAGCTACCCAAATAACTGTCTCGGCTTTCTCTTGAAGCTCTGCGGATTTACTTTTTAATTCGTCGAGTAAACTTATTCCATTGTTTTCGATAAATTTTTGCTTTCCAAGGAAAACTGCTTTACCATTAACTTTGCCTTTAACCCCTCCGCCGGTTACGGATTGAAAACCATCAACTATCGCCAAGGCATAGTTTTTTTCTTTTGCATAATTAACTACACAGCGAGCTAATGGATGTTCGCTACTCTGTTCGATAGAAGCCGCTATGCTCAACAATGATTTCTTATCCCAACCGTTTGCAATAATAGTGGCAGTTACCTGCGGCCTACCGGCGGTCAAAGTCCCTGTTTTGTCTGTAAGAACATGGGTTATTTTCTCGCACTTTTCAATCGCTTCGGCGTTTTTAATTAATATTCCTGACTGCGCGCCAATTCCAACACCAACCATAATTGACATCGGCGTTGCCAAACCCAGAGCACAAGGACAAGCAATGATCAAAACCGAAATAGCGCTAACTAAAGCATACGCTAAAGCCGGCGGCGGCCCAAATATAAACCAACTGATAAAAGCAACTACCGCACACCCCAACACCACAGGAACAAAATACCCGGAAACCTGATCAGCAAGTTTCTGGACAGGAGCGCGGCTACGTTGCGCATCAACCACCATTTTCACGATTTGAGAAAGCAGGGTTTCCGAGCCGATCTTTTCAATCCTCATTACAAAAGTACCTGTCTGATTAACCGTTGCGCCGATAACTCGATCTCCTTCAATCTTCGCAACCGGTACCGGTTCACCTGAAATCATTGATTCATCAATTGTACTCTTGCCTTCGGTAATCATACCATCCAGCGGAACTTTCTCCCCCGGACGCACCCGTAATAAATCACCTTTTTGAATTTGATCAATGGCAACATCTTCTTCTTTACCATCTCGAATGCGGTGCGCAACTTTTGCGGCAAGGCCAAGTAATGCTTTTATCGCCTGGCCTGTTCTACTGCGCGCTTTCGCCTCAAGAAGCTGTCCCATTAACACCAAAACTGTAATAACCGCGGCTGCTTCAAAATATAAGCCGATCTCTCCGTGCTGTTTTAATGATTCAGGTAAAATATCCGGGAAAAGAATGGCAATCGCGCTAAAACCATAAGCCGCCCCCACACCTATAGCAATCAAAGTAAACATATTAAGGCTTTTATGCAAAATCGATTTCCAAGCTTTTACAAAAAAGATATTTCCTGCCCACAACACAATAGGTGTTGCAAAAATAAATTGCAGCCAACGTGAAAAGTTAGAAGGAATAAATGCCTTTAGATTAAGCGCCGGAATCATTTCACCAAACGCCAGAAAGAAAATAGGAAGCGCCAAAATCAAACCAATCCAGAATTTACGCGTGAGCATTCGCGCTTCTTGATTGTCATCTTCTTCGGCAGAAGCAGCCTTTTGTTCAAGTTGCATCCCGCACTTCGGACAGTCGCCGGGTTTATCCTGCTCGATTTCAGGGTGCATCGGACAAATATACATAGCTTTATTCCAAATCTCTAGCATGGGTTTCCGTGAATTTAATAATCTGATTCATCATCCTAACGCATTCTACAGGATACAAGCCAACTGCAGTTTCCGCAGAAAGCATCAGGTAATCCGAACCATCCAATATGGCATTAGCGACGTCTGAAACCTCCGCCCTTTCGGGGATATAATTTTTAGTCATGCTTTCCAACATCTGAGTAGCGGTAATCACAAATTTTTTCACGCGGTTGCATTTTCTAATTATCTCTTTTTGAACTATCGGCACCTCATATATGGGGATAGAGACGCCCAGGTCGCCCCTGGCAATCATAATTCCATCACAGACCTTAATTATCTCATCAATATTTTTAATGCCCTCCCTATTCTCAATTTTAGCGATTATTTTACAATCGGGGTGCCTGTTTTTGACCGAATCCCTAAAACTTAAAATATCCTTATCACTTCTTACAAAAGACTGGGCCAAATAATCCACTTTATTTTTTACGCTGAATTCTATATCTTTTTTATCTTTATCCGTCAGGCCGCTAAAGCTAAGCTTAATCTCCGGTATATTTATGCCCTTGTATTCCTTTAAGACCCCGGGAATGATAACTTCCGCACAAAGGCATTGTTTATCTCTGGATTTAACTTTAAGCGCGATATTTCCATCATCGATGTATATAAACGAACCGTTTTTTATATCACTTAAAGGCCCTGCGTAATCAAAAGGTATCCAACTCTTATCACGAAGAATTGCTTGATTGCTCAAAAGGAGTGTTTGCCTTTTTTTTAAAGCGATTTCTTTTTTAAGTTTTCCTATTCTTATCCGATAGCCCTCTAAATCACTTAATATCATCAGGTGCCTTGAATATTTTTTGTTCAAGGTTTTTATCAACTGAATAATTTTTGCATGCCGGGCGTGGCTGCCGTGAGAAAAATTAAGCCGGGCTACATCCATACCGGCAAGCATCATCTTCCTTAAGGTAGAATAATTGCTGCTCGCTGGCCCAATCGTACAGATTATTTTTGTCTTAACCATCTTAATTGATTTTCAATGCTTTTGTCTAGTCGTCGCTAGCTGTAAATAATGTAATTACTTAATCGATAGACACAGATATCTATTTAGTAATAGTATTTTCTACCGTTGAGATTTCGTTGAGATTACCCGAAAACTCAAGACGATAGAAATCTGACGATCCCGGCAGCGCCATTATAAAACAACCAATAGTATCAATTTTCACTTTCCCGCTATTTATCGCACACTCCAAAACATGGCCACCTTTTGTTTTATCGCGGCTTAAAAAATGTAGATGGTACCCCGGCATATTCGCGCCTTGCAGGTAATCCGGCATCCTGAAGCCGACTAAAGTACCTTCTAGGTCATGAAACTCAAAGATGCTCTGATTCTTGACCACTTCGGATAACTTAGGATATGGCTTACTCTGCGCCGCGACGCTTCTGGCTTTGATATAATTAAATTTACCTTCGATCTTTATGGCAAAGGGAATATTCTTGGTTGGCAGGTATCGATCTATAAATTCTTGTAGAGAACGGTAATCAGATTCTTGCCTAACAAAAAATTCAATATCAGTATCAAAAAAAGTTGTCATCGCAAAAGGAGATTTTATACCGCCCGAAAGACGCTGTACTACTCCGTCTGATCTGACTTGATAAAATATGCCGTCTAATTCTATGGCTTCGCCATCAAGGCGATCAAAAGTCCCCAGGCCAAAATCACCGTGCCTGCGTATTTCACGCAAAGTTAGTTTTCCATCATAATCACCTTTTAAGAGTCCATCTAAGACAGAAACCTGATATAAAGCATCCCTATCTTTAACCGGTTTCCCAAATACAGTCAACCCTACGACAAACAGAACAACAATTAAAACTAAACTTATTATTTTTAATCTTTTCATATTATTACCTATTGGCCCATACGCTGCCGCTTAATTTGCCAAAGGAAGCTTTCTATAGCTGAGGGAAAACCTCTCTGAATTTATTGGCCTAATTATATGCGCAATACCTTAATATACCAAGAATATTATGAATTTGGAGAAGTTTTTTCTTAGCAGATTACTAGAACGGTGAAAGCAAAATGGTCGTTATCCCTATTTTGTGGAAATCTTTTAAAGGTTTCTTAAATATCTATTCAGCAAATTGAATCTTAATATATTATCTATTTGAGATTATCAGCTGCAAAACTCCAGTTGATTAGTTTTTCGAGAACAGCATTGACGTAATCCACACGGCGATTCTGATAATCTAAATAATAGGCATGTTCCCAGACATCAATGGTTAATAGCGGTTTCATGCCTTTGGTCAAAGGTGAATCTGCATTAGCAGTCTTAACCACTTTAAGCTTATCGCCATCCAGCACCAGCCACGCCCAGCCGCTGCCAAACTGG
>JAPLMA010000053.1 GCA_026387255.1 Candidatus Omnitrophota bacterium
CTTTAAAGTCGCGGAATTTTTGATTGGAGAGGGCTTTAATCGGCGCAGTGTAGATTACTCCTAAATGGTTACGGATAGCGCCTTCGATAATGTATTCGGCAATCGCGGTTTTTCCGGCTCCGGTAGGAGCCGAGACAATTACCGAATGGCCGCAATTTATATGGTCAATTGCTTCTTGTTGAAAACGGTCATAAATCATAGCGTTATTATAATCTAAAATCATTGATTTATCTAATAAAAATAATATAATGAAGTCATGGGATATGAGGTTGCGTTTAAGAAAGCTTGGGATGATTTAGCTAACCTTAAGGCGCCCAAGAATTTATCCGTGAAGTTTTTGGCGGATGAGTATAGTGTGGATACCATAGCGGAGAAAATTATCTCTTTGTCATGTAACGCTTCGGCAAAGGATTTTGTGAGTATCTTGATTTTGCATTATCTAGCGCAAAAGTTAAAAGGTTTACCGGCGCTAAGCAGTCAGTGGCTTACCTTTAGAGAGTTCTCTGGAGTCGAAGGTTATTACGAGGCATATCACAAGCGTTCGATTGAACCGATAATTCGTAAATATGGAAATCAAGTGGATGCGCTCAAAGAAGTTTTAAACAGATTGCCGGGAAAGCTTTCAGAAGGTGGGGATATAAGTATTATTATTGAGGCTTTTATGAATGTCCCGGTGTTAATTAAATTGTGGAAACCGGATGAGGAGTTTGGCCCGGATGCCAATATGTATTTTGACGCGAGTATAAAAAATATTTTTTGTACTGAGGATATTGTGGTACTGGCACAGATAGTCGCCAGCCAGTTATGATGAGAAAAATGAACAAAAGAACGATCCTATTATTAATGAGCGGAGTTTTAGCTTTAACCGGGTATCTTTTTGGCGGAGATTTAGACCCGCGTTATCATTCTCAGGAAGAAGTTAAGTGGCAAATGCCATTTGGTAGAAGTTTTGATTATAACAATATTTTAGTTACCCGGGCGGTAGACGGAGATACGCTGGTTTTAGAAAATAATGAACGGGTGCGTTTGATCGGCATTGATACCCCAGAAATGCATGAATCGAATAAACTTAACCGTGATGCGCAGCGCTCCGGACAGGATGTTGAAATAATCAAACAATTAGGTAGACGCTCTTATGAGTTTACGAAAAAACTTGTCGAAGGCAAACGCGTGAAATTGGAATTTGACGTAGAAAGATTTGATAAATACAAAAGAATTCTGGCCTATGTTTATTTACTTGATGGAACATTTGTAAATGCCTTGATTGTTCAGGAGGGTTATGCCTCGTTAATGACTTATCCTCCGAATGTAAAATATGCTGATGAGTTTTTGAGATTGTACCGTCAAGCGAGAGAAAACAAAAGAGGATTATGGGAATAAACCCTAAATCCGAAATCCTAAACTCTAAACAAACTCGAAACTATAAATTCAGAATCCAAACATTAGTTTTAAAGTTTGAGTTTCGGATTTAGGATTTGTTTAGGATTTAGAGTTTAGTGTTTAGAATTTAATACAGGAGGTATTCATGTTAAGATCTTTAACTGCGGGTGAATCGCATGGAAAAGGAATGGTGGCTATTTTAGAAGGAGTTCCCGCCGGATTGAAGGTGGATGTGTCAGCTATAAATAAAGAATTAAAACGTAGGCAGTTTGGATTTGGGCGGGGCAAGCGGATGAAAATAGAGCCTGACCGGGCAGAGGTGGTTTCCGGATTAAAAAATAATCTTACGCTTGGCAGTCCGATTACTTTGCTGATTAAGAATAAAGATGCCAGTATTGAAAAACTGCATAAGGTTGTGGCTGCTCGTCCGGGCCATGCAGATCTAGCGGGGTTATTAAAATATGGTTTTATGGATATTCGCGAAGTATTAGAACGCGCTTCAGCGCGCAGCACCGTAGCTACGGTGGCCTTAGGAGCTCTGTGCAAGAGGTTCTTAGATGAGTTTGGAATTCTAATTACTAGTAATGTTTTATCGGTGGGGGGCGAGTCTACTAAACAAGGGATAATTTCTAAAATAACCGAAGCGATTAAAAATAAAGATACGCTGGGTGGGGTCTTTGAGGTAGTGGCCAGGAATGTTCCGGTAGGCTTAGGAAGTTATGTACAGGCTGATCGCCGGTTGGATAGCCGCTTAGCGGCCGGGATTATCTCTATTCCGGGAATCAAATCTTTTGAGGTTGGTTTGGGGGCTGGATATGCGGTAAGTTTTGGCTCGGAAGTGCATGATGCGATTTATCATTCTAAGTCTAAGGGTTATTTTCGCCTGTCGAATAATGCCGGTGGCATTGAGGGCGGGATATCTAATGGGCAAGAGATTATTTTGCGGGCCTGTATGAAGCCGATCGCGACATTGATGAATCCGCTTGATTCGGTAAATATCCATACTAAAAAATCAACTAAAGCCGCAGTTGAGCGTTCGGATATATGCGTAGTTGAATCTGCTGGTGTGGTGGCTGAATCGGCCTGTGCCTTAGTTTTAGCAGACGCGTTTTTAGAGAAATTTGGTGCTGACTCCTTGAATGATATTAAAGATGCTTACAAAAACTATATGGAAAGGATAGCGCGTGCCTAACCTTGAGTTTCATAATGTGACGATTGGAAAGGTTAAAAATGCCGATCAGATAGCGGTAAAAGGGGAAATTTCTAATTTTTCTGATAAAGCTTATAATACTGTGGCAGTGCGGATTATACTTTTTGTTAATAATACAATAATCGCTAATACCGTGTTTACAGTTAATGGTGTACCTAATGGTTCAACTAAGGCATTTGAACGGACGATAGACGAATTGGTGTATAGCCAGATCGGCAAAGATATAACGCGGTATGAAATATATACTGAAAGTTGCTATTGATTTTAATAAAATATTGCGTGAGAAAAAACCATCCCCTACGTCTATTGTTAATAGAAGGGGGTGATTAATGATGGATGAGAACGCAATCAGCGTCAGCCGCATCTATAAGCTGGATACCGATTCCAAGCTTAAGGCTTTTGCGGATGTTACATTTTCGGGAGTGGTGATTAAAGGTTTTAGCGTGGTCGATGGCTCAAAAGGGTTATTTGTGAGTATGCCGCGCCATCAAGGTAAAGATGGTAAATGGCGAGATACGGTAACTCCAACGTCGAAAGAGCTAAAGCAGCAGTTAGCGGAAGTTGTTTTGGAAGCGTATAAAGGCAGCTAAGCAGATAAAAAACAATGGGGACGGTTCTATTTTTCTTGGAAAATAGAACCGTCCCCTATATAAAAAATGAACCCAGCTCTTCCTAAGAGCTGGGTGAAATATGAAAGGAAGAGCTGGGTGAATATTTATCTCGTAGGATTTATGGGTACCGGGAAAACCTCTGTTGGCCGCCAGCTGGCTAAAGAAAAGGGGTGGAGTTTTGTTGATTTGGATGAACTAATTGAATTAAAACAACAGCGTAGGATTGTGGAAATTTTTGCTCAGGATGGTGAGCCGTATTTCCGTAAAATTGAGAAAAAATTATTAAAGCAGGTTTCTACTCAGAAGAAATTCGTCGTGGCCTGTGGCGGCGGGGTAGTTTTAGACAAAGCGAATATCAAGATAATGAAAAAGAGCGGGATTTTGATTTGTCTTTGCGCTAATGGCGAAGAAATTCTAAAAAGAGTTTCATCTAACTCGTTGCGCCCGATTTTAAATGTCGCTCAT
>JAPLMA010000066.1 GCA_026387255.1 Candidatus Omnitrophota bacterium
TCCGGGAATATAAGCGGTAACTTCTAAGCCCGTAGTTAGCCTAACCCTGGCAATCTTTCTCAAAGCCGAGTTTGGTTTTTTCGGTGTCATCGTACGCACCTGCAAACACACCCCTCTTCTCTGAGGACAAGCCTTTAAAGCCGGAGACTTACTTTTCTTTTTCTTGGAAATTCTACCGAATCTAATTAACTGAGCAATTGTGGGCATAGATTATTCCTTTTCTTCTTTCTTTTCGACACTGTCTGGGGAGAGAACTTTGGCCACTTCAATATCGCGATGCGCCCTAAATCCGGTACCCGCTGGAATCAAGTGCCCCACGATAACATTTTCTTTTAAACCCAATAATTCATCTCGCTTGCCGCTTGTCGCGGCTTCCGTTAAAACCCGAGTCGTCTCCTGAAAACTAGCAGCGGAAATAAAACTCTCCGTAGTAAGTGAGGCCTTAGTTATCCCTAAAAGTAAGGGTGTCGCCTGGGCCGGTTTGCCGCCTTTTTTAATCACCCGGGTATTTTCTTTCTGAAACACCCATTTATCTACCTGTTGCGTAGCCAAAAATTCCGTATCGCCCGGATCCTCCACTCTTACTTTTTTAAGCATCTGACGAATAATTACCTCAATATGTTTATCATTAATCCGTACACCCTGTAAACGATAAACCTCCTGCACTTCATTCACCAGATATTCTTGTAAAACTTTATCACCGCAAACACTCAAAATATCCTGTAAAACCACCGGACCATCGGTAAGCTGCTGACCGGCAGCAACCTTATCTCCTTTATAGACATTCGGATGTTTGCCATGCGGAATAATATATTCTTTAGCCATCCCGGTAGCCGATTTAACAATTATCACGCGCTGATTTTTTTTGGTCTCACCAAATTCCACAAATCCATCTATTTCACTAATCACCGCCGGGTCCTTCGGACGCCTGGCTTCAAAAAGCTCCGCCACGCGCGGCAAACCACCGGTAATATCACGCGTCTTTACAACCGTACGCGGAATTTTTGCCAGAAGGTCTCCTCCCCCTACTTGCTCCCCGTCTCGCACGATAATGTGCGCGCCAATCGGAATAGGATAAATACCTAAAACTTCTTTTTTCTCATCCAAAATAACTACCTGCGGATGATACTCCGGCTTATGTTCAACCACTACGCGCTCAGATAATTTAGTAACCGGGTTAATTTCTTCACGCATAGTAATACTTTCGCGTAAATCTTCAAAACGCACTAACCCGCCAACTTCCGTAAGCACCGGCAGGGTATAAGGATCCCAATGTACTAAAGACACTCCCTTTTTAACTTCCTGCCCGTCAGTAAAAGTAATGAAGGCACCCTGAGGAAGCGAATAACGCTCAAACTCCCGTCCCTGCGCATCATTAATACTAATTGCCCCGTTTCTATTTAAAACTACGTTTTCCTTATTTTTTAGCGTAACCCTCAAATTATGGTACTTAATAAAACCTTCATTTTTAGCCTTAATAAATGACTGTTCAATAGTTCTGGAAGCTGTACCTCCAATATGGAAAGTTCTCATGGTCAACTGAGTGCCGGGTTCTCCGATACTCTGAGCCGCCACCACGCCCACTGCTTCTCCTAACTCAATTAACCTGCCGGTAGAAAGATTGCGGCCATAACATTTAGCGCAAACTCCTCTTCCACTTTCACAGGTCAAAACACTACGAATACGAATTTTCTCAATTCCCAGCTTTTCAATTCTATCAGTTTTTTCTTCAGTTATTTCACAGCCCTGTTGAATAATCACCTCATCAGTAATAATGTCTACAACATTATCTAAAGCCACCCGGCCGATAATCCGGTCCTTCAAACCGACCACTTCTTCATCGCCTTCAATAATTGCCGCCACGGTAATGCCATTAAGCGTGCCACAGTCATCTTCGCAAACAATTACCTCCTGGGCAACATCCACCAGCCTGCGGGTCAAATAACCTGCATCTGCGGTCTTAAGCGCGGTATCCGCCAAACCTTTACGCGCACCGTGCGTAGAAATAAAATACTCTAAGACATTTAAACCTTCACGAAAATTAGCGGTAATCGGGTTTTCAATGATTTCACCGCTAGGTTTAGCCATTAGTCCGCGCATACCCGCCAGTTGCCTAACCTGTAAACGTGAACCACGTGCTCCGCTGTCGGCCATCATAAAAATAGGATTAAATGAATCCATCCCTTTAAACAAAAGGTCCGAAATTTTATCCGTGGCATGCGTCCAAATATCAATGATCTTTGATTTACGCTCACTATTGGTAATGATACCTTTACGGTATTGGTCTTCAACACGCGCCACTTCTTCTTTAGACTCTTTTAAAACAACTGGCTTAGCTAACGGCACAGTCATATCATCGATGCCGATAGAAATACCCCCTAAGGTACCCATCTCAAAACCTAATCTTTTAATATCATCAAGCAGTTTAATGGTCGTAGCATGCCCAAATCTTTTATAGCAGCTAACCACAATATCGCTCACTTTGCTTTTCTTTAAATCACAATTAACAAATCCAAACTCCGCGGGCAAAACTTGATTAAAAATAACTCGCCCGACAGTAGTAGTGATTAATTGATTTTGGTCGATTACTTTTTTCTGATCAAAATCATACAAGCCACTAATGCGAATTTTAATTTTAGCGTGTAGCTCTACCGCTTTATCATTGTAAGCAATCAGGAGTTCATCGGGACTAGAAAAAATCATCCCCTCTCCAAACGCTCCGGATTTTTCCCGACTTAAATATGCCACACCCAAAACTATATCTTGAGTAGGAGAAATTACCGGACGGCCATCAGCCGGAGAGAATATATTATTAATCGCCATAATCAGCACCTTAGTCTCTAATTGCGATTCCAAGGATAACGGTACATGCACCGCCATCTGATCACCATCAAAGTCAGCGTTAAAAGCAGTACAAACTAAAGGATGTATTTTTATGGATTTTCCTTCAATTAATAACGGTTGAAATGCCTGAATACCCAAACGATGCAGAGTTGGGGCGCGATTAAGCATAATCGGATGGTCTTTAATCACTTCATCCAGGATATCCCAAACTTCAATCTTTCCACGCTCAACCATACGCCGCGCGCCTTTAATTGTATGTACAAAACCTTTTTCTCTTAATTTTTTAATAATAAACGGCTCAAATAACTCCAGGGCCATCTGCTTAGGAAGACCGCATTCATGCAATTTAAGTTCCGGGCCCACCACAATCACTGAACGGCCGGAATAATCTACACGTTTACCCAAAAGATTCTGACGAAAACGTCCTTGCTTGCCCTTAAGCATATCCGAAAGAGATTTTAACGGACGATTATTAGCGCCATTTACCGGTTTGCCATGGCGGCCATTATCTAGGAGAGCATCCACTGCCTCCTGAAGCATGCGTTTCTCATTACGGATAATAATCTCCGGGGCGCTTAGCTCCATCAACTTCTTTAGGCGGTTGTTACGGTTAATTACTCGACGGTACAAATCATTAAGGTCACTGGTAGCAAACCTTATTTCTAAGATCATCCATTCCGGCTTATTGCCACTTTTCTTAAAATCCTCAACGATCTTTAAATTCTTAATCGCCTTACGATTATTCAAAACATCCTTGGATTTCTCCAAATCTTTTCTGAATTTACGGCAAACCACATCCAAATCTAATTCTTTTAAAAGCTCACTAATTGCTTCAGCACCAATCTTCGCCTTAAAATTTGTTCCATATTTGCTCAAGGCCTCCTGATACTGTTCATCAGTAAGCAGCTCTTTTTTCTTTAGCGGCGTAGTACCGGGATCAACAACCACATACTCCTCATAATAGATAATCCTCTCGAGGTCTCTTAAACCAATATCTAAAAGCGCACTCATCCGACTGGGTACAGCTTTAAAGAACCAAATGTGCGTAACCGATGTCGCTAAATCAATATGGCCCATACGTTCACGCCTTACACTTGAGCGGTCAACGGTAACTCCGCAACGGTCGCAGGTAATGCCTTTAAACTTTATTCCTTTATATTTACCGCAATTACACTCCCAATCACGCACCGGACCAAATATTTTTTCACAAAACAAACCATCTTTTTCCGGTTTAAGTGTACGGTAATTAATAGTTTCAGCTTTTTTGACATCACCCTTAGACCAGGATTTAATTACCTGCGGGCTGGCAATCTTAATTGAAATACTATCAAATGATACGATCTCTTCCATTATTTAGCCTTTTCTGTCCGGATATCAAGGCATAAGCCTTGTAACTCTTTGATTAAAACATTAAATGACTCTGGAGTTCCATGCGTTAGGCGCTGTTCGCCCTTAACAATCGCTTCATAAATACGCGTTCTACCACTAACATCATCACTTTTAACCGTAAGCATTTCCTGTAAAGTAAATGCCGCCCCGTATGCCTCCAATGCCCAAACTTCCATTTCACCTAATCTTTGTCCACCAAATTGCGCTTTTCCTCCGAGTGGCTGTTGAGTGACTAAGGAATATGGCCCAATAGAACGCGCGTGAATCTTCTCATCAACTAAATGAATAAGTTTTAAAATATACATATACCCTACGGTCACTCTTTGATCAAAAGGCTCTCCGCTATAACCATCATAAAGAGTAATCTTGCCATCTTCAGGAAGCCCGGCCTTTTTAAGCAGTTCTTTAATCTCCGCTTCTTTGGCCCCGTCAAACACCGGACAGCTGACTTTTATACCCAAAGCATTAGCCGCCCAACCTAAGTGGCATTCCAAAATCTGGCCAACGTTCATACGCGAAGGAACACCCAATGGGTTCAATACCACATCCACCGGCGTACCATCAGGCATATAAGGCATATTTTCCTCGGGGATAATCCTCGCCACGACACCCTTATTACCATGGCGGCCGGCAAGTTTATCACCTTCAGAAAGTTTACGCTTAGTGGCCACATAAACCACAACTCTTTTTAAAATACCCGTAGGTAATTCATCTCCGCGGCGCACCTTCTCAATCTCCTGCTCCTCTTCAATCAAAAGCTCGTGCATTTGCTCATCAAAGGAAACCGCTAAAATCTTTGCCTCTTCATGCTCACTAAGATCAAATTTCTCTACTTTTTTCTTATCGATCCCTAAAACTACAGATAAACGTAAAGTTTTTTCCGTCTGTAAAAACTCAATCTCTTGTTTGTAATAAGCTTTGAGCTCGCGAATTTTAACCAACTCATTAGTTTTTTCTTCTTTAGTTTTACGCCCACGATCCTTACGCGCAAATACATGCACATCAATAACCACCCCTTCAACTCCCGGAGGGACAATCAAAGAAGTATCACGCACATCACCGGCCTTCTCGCCAAATATCGCGCGCAATAATCTTTCTTCAGGGCTTGGCTCGGAATCAGTTTTAGGTGTAATTTTACCAACCAGAATATCTCCAGCCGCTACTTCTGCACCAACGCGGATAATCCCTTCTTCATCCAAATTCCTTAAAGCATCCTCACTAACATTGGGGATATCACGGGTAATCTCTTCATTTCCTAACCTAGTTTCGGCAGCTTCAATATCAAATTCTTCGATATGGATGGAAGTAAAGGCGTCAATCTTAACCAATCTTTCACTAATCAAAATAGCATCTTCGAAGTTATAACCTCTCCAAGGCATTAAAGCCACCAGGACATTTTTACCTAAAGCCAACTCACCTTCTTTAGTGGCAATACCATCAGCAATCGGAGCACCCGCTTCCACAGCATCACCTAATTTTACTAACGGCCTTTGATTTATTGAAGTATCAGCATTGGTACGTAGGAATTTCTTCAAATGATAAATTTTCTTACCAATCGTAATTGCAGCAGCATCCACACTAGTTACTTTTCCGCTGCCCTCTGCCATAACCACTGTTCCGGAATCCTGGGCGACTTTCGCTTCCATATCCGTGCCGACTAAAGGCGCTTCCGTAATCATCAATGGCACAGCTTGTCTTTGCATGTTTGAACCCATTAAAGCGCGATTAGCATCATCATGCTCCAAGAAAGGAATTAAGGAAGCAGCGACTGAAACTAACTGTTTTGCGGAAACATCCATATATTGCACATCTTTACCCGGCACCTTGGGAAAATCATCTTTATAGCGGCAGGTAACAAATTTATCTATAAAACGACCTTCACTATCTAAAGGTACATCCGCCTGAGCAATAAATTTATCCTCTTCAATATCAGCAGTTAGGTATTCAAACTTTTTAGTTACCCGGCCATCTTCAACTTTACGGTAGGGAGTTTCAATCAAACCGAGAGCGTTAATCCGCGCAAAACAACTCAACGATGCAATCAAGCC
>JAPLMA010000041.1 GCA_026387255.1 Candidatus Omnitrophota bacterium
AATTAATGCTAGCAGTAGACAACTTCACCTGACCGTTATATTTAAGGGCTACCCCATTAGAATATTGCACTTTTTTTCTATCCTGTTTATCTGATAACGAACTTCGTTTTAAAAGAATTGTTCTATACTTAAGTGAAAACAGCACAATCAACTGCTGCATGGTTAATATTTTCAAAGAGCGAATAGTTTTTCCGCTTTCAAATAGTACGCGCGAAATAATATCACACATATGAAGAAGGTAAACTTCCTCAAGCCGTTCATGTTTTTGTACCGGATAAGGCGATTTCGGTAGAAGCGTAAAATGTAGAGAGAATGCTCTATGCAGCCTATTCTCCAGCCAATGCCTGTCATTTAAAGACTCCTGAAGTTCTTCATCTCTTATAAAAATGATATTTTTAATTAAATCCAACTCTTCGCCTATCTCCTTTACATGCTCTTTTCTTCTTGTGAATAACAAAGCATGGTTATCAAGGTTCCTTGTTTCTTTGTCATCTTTTAGTTGAGATCTAAAATCATAAAGCCATTTTGCCCATTCAGGATCCGGCCTTAAAACTTGACTGCCTTTATTGAGCAATTTAATAAGAATATGAAAATCAGCCCCAGAACGCTCGAAGTAATCTTTCATCAGGATCGTGGGTATTTGATCAGGGTAATAAGCAAGGTCTATATGGCTGAATCTGGCTTGCTCATTGTATGCCTTGATCACATATACCAATGCTGTGGTAAAAAATGAATGCCATTCTTCTTGCTCATAACCTTTCCTGGATAACAGTGTAAATAGTAACGGGTGCAGATAAATAACCGGCATAAAGGATGAATCCTGCTTAATCATCACCAGGTATGGCCGACTTTCATAAACTGAGTTGCCGTTGATCTTTATTCTTGCGTTAAAATGTCTTTGCGTTATATTTAAATTCCCCAACACAGAAAACACTTTTTTGAATAGCGAGTTTAGTGTGGATATTACTATATAAGGAAATTCCTTATTGGGATCAATTGATAGCTTTTCTCCATGATAGCTAATATCATAATTAAGCTTCAATTCAAGGCCGTTGTATTCTAAATTGCTCTTTGCGTTGTTAAGCTTTATGGCAACCGGATAAATTGATACCACTTTTTCGGCGCGGTGATTTATGCCTGTTTCCAGAGAAGATGAAGCTAGCGTATAAACCAACGCTACGCCATCTTTATAGGAACCAGAGAAGATTATCTCACCAGGATTTTCTTTAGTCGTAATAATAACAGAGGATTTTTGGAAAAAGTTAATAGGAAGGGTTTGAAATGCAGGTACGCCACAAGGCGGGGCGTTGGGATGGTAGCCTTTTGCTATTTGCATGACCTGATTGATTTTCCCTTCCAACATCGCGCTAAAATCTGATGGCCGATAAAGTTCTAAAACATCCTTAATTTTTGTACAGCCCGGCTCAAACTTTATGTTTAACTCCCAAGGATAATACAGTTTTAAATAATCACTCAAATTACCGGGTATTCCCAAAGGATAAGTAGGAACAGCCTGATTT
>JAPLMA010000023.1 GCA_026387255.1 Candidatus Omnitrophota bacterium
TGCAACAATTGAATAAGTATTTAACCCGCAACCGGCAAGAGGATAGTCTCTAATAATCCTTAGAGCTTCCTTCCAAAGATTAAGCCTAATCGGAGTCGAACCTTCATTTATTTTTAAAGTTGATTTTATACGCGCATTTACGGTCTGACCGGCCCTAATCTCAATCCTGCCGATAGTCGCGGCTTTAACCCTTAAAGATTGCGGCAAAACTAAAAATACAGACAATACACCAACACCAGCGAATAAACATAATAGCTTAATTTTTAAATCAACATCCTTAAACAAATACCCAACCATCAAAACAATAGCCATTATAAAACCCAACCAAGCGCCTCGCGCGTAAGTTACCAATAAACAAACTGACAACAAGGCGGTCAACACCATCAAGCATGCTTTTAATTCCTTGCTTACAACCTTACCTGCCAACAACAGGCCCAAAAACAATGGAATAATTACGATTAGCCAGCCGGCAAAACCATTAGCGGTAGAAAAAGAAGCAGTGAGCCTGTCCCATCTATACCCCATTAAAAAATCCACGCCTCTATAATATTGCACTACCGCGTCCATGATTACTAACACAGCCGAAGAAATAATCGCGATTAAAATATGCTTTAGCCGCTCCCGACTATTAGCAACCTCAACCAACATAAAATATATGGCTAAAAACTTTAACTCTTTACCAAAAAACGCCCTTAAAGACAGTCCAAAATTAGTGCTAAAAATTACCGCTAACGCGTTAATTAATATATATATACCTAAAGCTACATTTAATCCAGTTTTAGGAAACGTGCCCCATGATAACTCAGCCCGATATCTAAATACCCTCTTAAGTACCCAGAAAACAAAAGCCAACAATGTAAAGCTTTCAGCTACTGCTTTTGAAATCGGTAACCAAAAAATTAACAAACACAAACTGGCTAATATTACACGATCACAATATAAAATTAATCTTTTTTTATTCATCATTATCTCTAATATTTTCAATTTCATAATGCCACTATCTCCCGCAACTTCCTAACTGTTTCTGGCCCATTCATCACATTAACCAATTTCTCCAATTCTTTTATTTTACGCCTTAATATCCGAGGATCAAAATAATCCGACTGGGCAATATAAATCTTATCTGCTTTAGTCGCTTTATCCTTTTCGCTATTTAACAAAGTCTCTTCAAAAAGTTTCTCTCCCGGGCGCAAGCCAATAAATTTTATTTTTATGTCTTCTTCGGACTTTAGGCCATAAAGAGAGATCAACTCTTTTGCCAAATCCAGTATCTTAATTTGTTCCCCCATATCTAAAATGAATATCTCACCGGCCTTGGCCATGCTCCCTGCCTGCAAAACAAGCTGGCTTGCTTCATTAACACTCATGAAATACCGCTTAACTTCAGGATGAGTTACGGTTACCGGCCCGCCTTCCTCAATTTGCTTCTTAAACAGAGGGACAACACTTCCATCAGAACCTAATACATTTCCAAACCTAACTGCCATAAATTTAGTTTTACTCATCTTGGCTTTAGTCTGTAAAATCATCTCCGCGATCCTCTTAGTAATCCCCATCACGCTTGTAGGATTTACCGCCTTATCAGAAGAAATAAAAATAAATCTTTCTACCTTATAATGATCAGCAGCATAAATGAGGTTTCGGCTTCCGATAATGTTATTCTTTACGGCGACCACGGGATTTTCTTCCATCAGAGGAACATGTTTATGGGCTGCCGCGTGAAATACAACCTGAGGCTTATAAAGCGAAAATACATTTTTTAACAAGCCGATATCCCTGATATCACCAATTATAGTTTTAAATTTAATCTGTGGATATTTTGTCAAAAATTCAATCCCTAAGAAATATACACCATTCTCATTATGATCAAATAGCAATACCTCTTTGGGGCTGAAATTCAATATCTGCCTGCAAAGAGCTGAGCCTATCGAGCCGCCCGCGCCGGTAATTAAAACTATCTTATCAAACAAATAGCCTTGGACCTCTTCTTTATTGATATTTACCGTTTCTCTACCAAGAAGATCTTCGGGTTTTATATCTCTAGGCTTAACCTCTAAATCGCCATTAAGTATCTTTTGTAAACCCGGGACGATGCGGATTTTTACTGAAGGTATCTGGCAATGCGAAATAATCCGCCGGATTACTTCGCCTTTAGCCGAAGGAATAGCGATAATCACCTCATCCACCCCATACTTGTTAACCACCGCGGGAATATCATTACAACTGCCTAAAATCATTACCCCCTGAATACGTAAACCATTTTTATGCGGATCATCGTCAATAAAACCAACTAACTCTATGCTGGCTTTAGGGTTACTCCTGGATTCTCTTAAAACCATAACGCCTGCTTCCCCTGCTCCTACGATGATCGCTCTTTTTTGGCTACTTTTTGGAGCTGGACGAAACGCTTCCCTGAATATGCGATTGAAAAAACGAATCCCGGACATCATGCAAAAACATAAAATACCATCCAGAATAAAAACCGAACGCGGGATCACAACTTGAGAAAAGATAAAAATAACACTAACAATAAAAATTACCGTAGATAATACATTGGCCTTAATTATTCTCCAAATATCATCTATGCTAGCATACCTCCATAAACCGGAATAAAGCCCAAAATATCCAAGAATGATTAACTTAATACAGGCAAGAATAGGAAGGGTTTTTAATATTGCCTGCCAAGAATTGCTATCAATTTTAAAATCTAACCGTAGATAGAAAGCAAGCATGTAAGCGCAAATCACCAAAGCTAAATGAATAACTATGATAATTAAACGCCGGCACTTAAAGATTAACTCTTTCAGGTTCATAACCTAATATTATATATCAAAATGTAGTTTTAGCAATTAAGAAAATACGAAAATAATGTCATTGCGAGGAGGGCAAAACCCGACGAAGCAATCTCGGCTTTAGAGCATAATTAATGTTGAACGCCTTCTCTTTTTACAACCTTTATCACAGTTAAAAGGACAATATAAAGGTCAAAGGCAAAAGAATGGTGATTAAGGTAATGCTCATCAAAAGAAACCTTTACGGGAATTGACAAATCATCCCTTCCATTTACCTGCGCCCAACCGGTAACTCCAGGAACAAGTTTATGAATATTCTTCTTAGTACGTAACTCTATTAAATCATCTTGATTAAACAATGCCGGCCGCGGCCCCACAAAACTCATCTCGCCATTTAAAACGTTAAACAATTGCGGCAATTCATCAATACTGTATTTCCGCAAAAACTCTCCTCCGATAATTAAATACTCTTCAGGATTTTCCATTAAGTGAGTAGCTACCTGAGGCGTATTTAATTTCATCGTCCTGAACTTAGCCATCTTAAAAATACGATTATTCGTGCCAACGCGATCTGTCCAGAACATAGCCGGCCCCTTGGACATTAGTCTAATCAATGCAGCAATCACTAACATTGGAATACTAAACAAAACTATCAGTCCCAAACTCAAAATTAAATCAAAAATTCGTTTTACCATTTTCTTTCCGTCATCATCAAGTCCCTGTTTCGCATCTAAGCTGGCTTAAAGCCTTTTAAGAAACAGGGACTTCTATTAGATTTCCTTCTATTGGATTTCCTTAACCGTCTTCTTTATCCCCTCTTCCATCGTAAAAGGTGGTTTCCACCCAAGTAAATTCCTAATCTTACTACTATCAACAAGCAAAGTTCCTGTTAATTTCTCCAATTCTTCAGTCTTCCCCGTAATCTTACACAACATCTTTAGAATACCAAGAGGAAAAAAAAATAAAACCGCTTTTTTTTTCATCGCGCAAGCAATCATCTTTATCAAATCCGGCGTAGATACATCCTGACCATCACTTACCATAAAAGTCTCACCTGCTGCCAACGGATGAGTAATACACGTACTAATAGCATCCGCCAAATTACCAATATAAAGAAAACTACGCCGATTATTAACTCCCTTAAATGGTAAAGGCAACCCGGAACTAGCAAGCTTAATTAAACTCTTAAAATTAGCCTTCACTCCTGACCCATAAACCAAAGGAAGCCTCAAAACTACCACCTGAAGCCCAGTCTCATCCGCAACTTTCTTTAATATGTTCTCTGCCTCTAATTTACTAACAGCATAAGTATCTTGAGGCGCAGGTATATCTTTTTCCGTATATGCCCCCTGCGTCATTGCGAGGCGCGAAGCGCCGAAGCAATCTCGGAAACCCTCTCCATTCACCTTAACCGAACTAATAAAAATAAACCGCTTTACCCCTGCCTTTGCAGCCATACGTGCCAAACGCTCAGTTCCAAGCACATTCACTTTACGAAATACTTCAATAGGATTAGCCGCTGAATCATTCATAACGTGAACCCGTGCCGCTAAATGAATAACCGTATCCACTCCGGCTAAAGCCTGTTGCCAATCCGTTAACTCATTTATATCCTCCACCGGGATACATTCATCAACCCCAGAAACATCATGCACATGATTACGCACAGCCCCCTGGACAAAATGACCCCTTTTTTTTAAAGTAACGCACAAACTGCGGCCAATAAATCCATTTGCGCCAGTAACTAAAACACGTTTTTTATTGAAATCCATCATTATCGAACAGAACGCAGGTTTTCCAGTGCTTGATTATTGATTAATCTTCTTTCTTTATCAAAAAACCATCCCCATTTGTTAAAATATCTAACACCGGAACGAATAAGATGTTTAAACAAGGCAGTGTCCTTATTCGATCCCCTTTCATAGCCATGATAAATCTCAACTTGTGGATAATATACCGTGCGATATAACCGATGAATCCTTCTTGATAAATCAACGTCTTCAAAATAAATAAAAAATCTCTCGTCAAAAGACCCAATCTTCTTAAGAACTTCCGTACGTATAAACATAAAACATCCCGATAAATATGGTACGTCCATTTGCTTATTGCAGTCCGCAAACTTTAACTCATATTTACTTATTAAATTAATCAAGCCTCTTAAAATTTTATTATCAAATTTTCTAATCAATAAATCCATAGGAGTGGGCAATAAACGACACAAATGCTGCAACGCACCACCAGGATACAACACCTTGGGCATCAACAGCCCAATCTCATCGTTTCTCTCCATAAAATTGAACAATTTTTCAAGCACTCCTTTTTCAAAATAAACATCCGGGTTAAAAATCAAAGAATATTTCGTTCTGCCCGACATCTTCCGTATAGCAATATTATGCCCCGCGCCAAAACCCAAATTATTATTATTAAAAATATATTCCACATTCTCGCAAGCGCAAATAGCCCTTAAATCATCAGTGGGAGAATTATCAATCACCAAAAGATTTACTTTTAAAACTGTTCTTAAAAAACTATCAATTGCTTTTCTTAAAATAATTCTATCGTTTTTAAATACCACTATGGAGGCGGCAATATCGTACTTCATTATTTTTCCCTTAATAAAATATCAAACAGCTCTTTCCAGCTTTGCGAAAAAGGAGGCGGAATAACCTTTGCCTCTATCTTTTCAAAAACTACTGTTTTATTAATCAAACCTTTCATTAAAGCAGCCAATTGCTGGAAATCATTCGGATTAAAAAATTTGACCTTATCATAAGTACCCAATGTCTCATAAGCATATTCTAAATTCGCTAAAAGAATGGGCTTGGAAAATAACTTAGCTTCAGTAATCGGTATTCCCCAAGTTTCCAATTTTGACGGAAAAATCACGCAGCTTGCTCTGCGATAAAGCTCTAAAACTTTATCCCTGCTCTGTATTCCCAAAAACTTGATATTTTTTATATGCTTGAATGAATTATAAATATACTTTGAATACCGGTTCTCGGTTCCAGAAACAGTAAATACAACTTGGAAATTGCTAATTCCCTCCTTTAACAGTATTTCCGCTGCCCTGCAAATAACTTCTAAATTCTTAAACACCCGGGGGAAAGCAGGATAGAAAAAGATATTTTCATCCCCGGATAAAGAACTAACCTTAATTCCTGAGCTAATACCCGGATGAGCAACAATAATATTACTTACGCCGGTTAATTGCCTGAACCTTTTCCTCAAACTATCTTGCTGCAAAATTACGAAGTTATTCTTCTTTATGTTAATCGCGTACAAATAGCGATAGAATAATTTAAACAATATAAACTTATATCCGCCCCAACGCAGATCTTTA
>JAPLMA010000093.1 GCA_026387255.1 Candidatus Omnitrophota bacterium
TGGGTATTTTCTCGCCCTGACGCGCTGCGAAAACACCCAAGCCGCCCGTAAAGAAAAACACGGGGACGGTTCTCTTAAGAGAACCGTCCCCGGGATTCTCGGGATTTTCTAATGAAAAAATGCCCGTTTTGCGCGGAAGAAATTCAGGATGAAGCGATAAAATGTAAACATTGCGGTGAGTTCTTAAAGAAAAAGAATAAAGCCCTAAATTGTCTGTTTGGTTGCCTGATTGCTTTAGTGGTTTTTGTTTTATTAAGCGGCGTTTTTATTTATCTTGTTTCTTTTGCGTTTAATGCTTTAATGTATAAAATGATGGTTTGGCAGGGGAATCTGCCGCATTTTAATTTACCTTTTACTCCTCATGATGCGCAGGTGATGTTTAATGATCTAGGGGAAGGATTTCGAAGCTTTAAAGAGTTTTTGAGTAATGATTCATTAAGAGATTATCAAAGAATTACTTTCTAAAAAAATGAAAAATAAACTACCGGATAAAAGCGGGCATTTTGGTTCTTTCGGGGGAAGATTTGTCCCGGAGACGTTGATTTATGCCCTGGATGAATTAGAAAATGAGTATTCTAAAGCAAGGAAAGATAAAAAATTTGCTCAGGAACTTGGCCTTTATCTTCGTGACTACGCCGGCCGGCCAACACCGTTATATTTAGCTAAAAACTTAAGCCAATATTTAGGAATAAAAAAGATTTATCTAAAACGGGAAGATCTTTTACATACCGGCGCGCATAAAATCAACAATACATTAGGCCAGGTGCTTTTAGCGGTGCGCATGGGTAAAAAGAGGTTAATTGCCGAGACTGGGGCAGGCCAGCATGGGGTGGCTACGGCTACCGTGGCGGCTTTATTTGGGTTGAGCTGTGATATCTATATGGGAGAAGAAGACATTCATCGCCAGGCTTTAAATGTAATGCGCATGAAATTGTTGGGGGCGAATGTTATTAGTGTTAAAAGCGGGACTCAAACTTTAAAAGATGCGATGACGCAAGCTTTGCGGGATTGGGTAACTAATGTGCGCAATACGCATTATGTTATTGGTACAGTTGCCGGTCCGCATCCGTATCCTGAAATGGTGCGTAATTTTCAAAGCGTGATTGGAGTCGAGGCGAGAGCACAGATATTAAAGAAAGAAAAACGCCTGCCGGACTATTTGGTCGCTTGTGTCGGCGGCGGCAGTAATGCTATTGGTTTATTCCATCCTTTTTTTAATGATTTAAATGTAAAAATGATCGGCGTGGAAGCTGCCGGGTTAGGCCTGGCTTCGGGTAAGCATTCCGCTAGTTTAGGTTGTGGCTCAACCGGAGTTTTACATGGCTCTAAGTCAAAAATTTTGGAGGATAAATTTGGCCAGATTAAAAATGCGCATTCTATTGCCGCCGGACTAGATTATCCGGGGGTCGGGCCAGAGCACGCTTATTATCAGCAAATAAAGCGGGCTAATTACGTGGCGATTACCGATAAAGAAGCTCGCGAAGGATTTAAATTATTATCTTTGGTGGAAGGGATTATTCCCGCCTTGGAATCTGCGCATGCGATCGCCTATTTAAAAAAAGCCAAGAAATCGATTAAGCAGGATGCTTTAGTTATTCTCTGCCTCTCCGGAAGAGGGGATAAGGATTTACATGAATCGCATTGATAAAAAATTTATTCAACTAAAAAACCAGAACAAAAAAGCGTTCATTGCTTTTATTACCGCAGGTTACCCGGATTTATCTACCACCGTAAAATTAGCCATTGAACTGGAGAAAAATGGAGTAGATATAATTGAACTGGGCGTGCCTTTTTCTGACCCCTTGGCTGATGGGCCAATGATTCAGGAGGCCTCAGGGTATTCTCTAAGCCAAGGAACTAACCTGGTTAAGATTTTAGATTTAGTGAAGCGATTGCGTAAGACTACCCGCCTGCCGATATGCCTGATGACTTATTATAATCCGGTTTTTTGTTTTGGAGAAAAATCTTTTGTGGATAAAGCTGTCGCGGCCGGGGTAGATGGAGTAATTATTCCGGATTTGCCATGCGAAGAAGCAAAAGAGTTTAGGCATTATGCTAACCAAAAAGGTTTAGTCAATATTTGTTTTATTAGCCCAACTAGCTCTGCGGCGCGGATCAAGGCGATATTAAAAGTTGCCCGTGGTTTTATTTATTATGTTTCTTTGACCGGAGTAACCGGCACTCGCAAGAGCCTGGATGCGGATTTAAGAATCAAGCTGTCCGCAATTAAAAAATTAACCACTAAACCGGTTTGTGTCGGATTTGGTATATCTTGCGCTTGCCAAGTTAAAGCAGTGCGTAAGTTTTCTGATGGAGTAATTGTTGGCAGCGCAATTGTTACCAAGATTAAAGAAAATATGGGTAGGTGTAATTTAGTACAAAGAGTAGGCAGCTTTGTGGGCAGGCTAGCGGAGATTTGAGTAATGTATAAAAGGCATAAGTTAAATAATGGTTTAAGAATAATCACTAAGCGCTCAAGCAGCGTGCAATCTGTATCTTTGGGGATCTGGATTAATATCGGCAGTCGTTATGAGAACTTTGAGCAAAAAGGTATTTCGCATTTCCTGGAGCACTTGCTTTTTAAGGGCAGTAAAAAATACTCTTGCCGCGCGATCAAGGAATCAATCGAAGGAGTAGGCGGCGCGTTAAATGGTTTTACTTCTGAAGAGCACACCTGTTATTTGGTTAAGATTCCTCACCGCTATACGGCGAACGCTTTAGATATTTTATCGGACATGGTAATTAATCCGTGTTTGGCGCCTGCGGATATCGAAAAAGAGAAGACCGTGGTTTTGGAAGAATTAAAAATGTACCGGGATCTTCCGCAAAGCTATTGTCTGGAATTGCTGGATGAACTGCTTTGGCCAAATCAAGCTTTGGGTTCACCGGTAATTGGGACAATGGAAACCGTAAATAATATTAGTCGAAATGTTTTAAAAACTTTTCAAACAAATCATTATACTCCGGCGAATATTGTGATTAGCGCGGCAGGATTACTGGATGATGATTTATTGGTAAAAAAAGTTTCGGCTATTTTTTCACCGCTGCAGAGCACCAAATTAAATGCCTTTCTTAAAGCTCAACAAGCTCAAGTTAAGCCGCAGCTAAAGATTTTTCACAAAGATACTGAGCAGACCCACATGGCTTTAGGTTTCCATGCTTTAAAGCGGGATCATCCTTTAAAGCATGCCCAAGCAATCTTGCATATAATTTTAGGCGCGAATATGTCTAGCCGGCTTTTTAATGAAGTCCGGGAAAAAAGAGGGTTAGCTTATGAGATTGGCACCGGGCTAAAACGTTATTCCGACACTGGAGTATTTTTAGTACACGCGGGGATCGATAATCGCAAGGTCACCGATTGCCTGGAGTTAATTTTTCAAGAGCTGGGTAGGACTAAAAAATCTTATCTGACTAAAGATGAGTTTAAACGGGCAAAGGAGTTTTACCTTGGGCAATTGAGTTTGGCGTTAGAAGATACGATGGAGTATATGCTTTGGATGGGGGAGAGTGTTGCCTGTTTAGACAAAGTGTATTCTTTGGAGCAGATCATTAAAGAGGTAGATAAGGTTTCTTTGGAGGATGTGAGAGTGGTGGCCAGGGGAATATTCGAGAATGAAATTATTAATCTTGCTTTGATCGGGCCGTTGGAAAAAAGCGAAAAACAGATTTACGGCAAACTGAATTTAGGATAAAGATGATTATCTTTTTGATTATATTAATTTTAGCGGTTATTTCTTTTTTCTTTTCGGCATCCGAGACTGCGATTATCGGATTAAGCAGGATCCGGCTGCGCCATATGTTGCAGCAGGGGGTTAAGCACGCCCAGAGTGTCGGGCGGTTAGTGGTTAAATTGGACAAGGTAATCGCGGCCATACTGATCGGCAATAATCTGGTGAATATTGCTGTCTCATCGATTGTCACCGGGATATTCGTCCAGGTTTATGGGTATCGTTGGGGGGTAGTAGTCTCTACTTTTGTAACGACTTTATTTTTACTCATTTTCTGCGAAGTGACTCCTAAAATACTTGCCGCTAAGCACGCCGAAAAGGTTTCTCTATTTACTGCGCCATTGATGGAGGTGGCACTTGTAATTTTAAAACCTTTTATCTTATTTTTTATCGGGATCAGTAATTTTATTTTAAAAATATTTAAAGTGGGTCCAGCCAAAAGATCGCCTTTGATCACGGTAGAAGAATTGAAAACCATGATTGAGATGGGGCAGGAAGAAGGGGTTTTAACTGAACAGGAGCGTAAGATGCTTCATCGTATCTTTGAATTTGGAGATACGAAACTTGCCGATGTTATGGTTTCTAAGGATAAAATTATTGCGGTAAACATTAATATTAATTCTGATGATTTGTTGAATATTTTCGTGGAAGAAGGCCATGCCCGGCTTCCGGTATATAGCGGAAGCCGGGATAATATCGTGGGCATAGTTTATGCCCATGATCTTTTGTATATCATGCGTGAGAAAGGTTTATTTTTATTGCCAGACTTGCTCCACGGGGCTTGTTTTGTAACCGGTTCAATGCGGGTGAGTGAAATGCTCAGGAAGTTTCAGGCCGAGAAGATACAGATCGCCATTATCGTGGATAAGAATAAGTTGGCTTTAGGTCTAGTTACTTTAGAGGATTTGCTGGAAGAAATTGTCGGTGAAATAGAAGAAAAGCATCCGATGAAAGGAAGGCATATTTAGAGCGAACTATTGACATCAAAATTTTCCTATGTTAAAATTAAAAATAATGAGTTTATGTATGTAACATAAAAAGGAGGAAGCAAATGGCAGAAACAGGATATTGCGTAAAATGTAAGGGGAAGAAATCAATGAAGGATGAACAGCAGGTTACTATGAAAAACGGCCGCGCAGCAATGAAAGGTAAATGTCCTGAATGCGGAACCGGGATGTACAAGATTTTAGGAAAAGCTAAGTAATTACTCTAACGAACAGGAGTAAAAAAATAAACTCAAAAACTTTAGCGCAACGTATTGCCTGGGTTGCCAAATCTAAAAAAGCCGAACAGGTTATTATTCTTGATGTTTCTAAGGTAGCCGGGTTTTGCGATTATTTTGTGATTGCCAGCGGCAATTCTTTAAGGCAGGCTAGTGCGATTGCCCAGGCAATTCAGGAAGATTTAGAAATTCAAAAAATAAAATCTCTCTCTAAGGTTTCTCCGAACGATGAGTCGGGCTGGATAGCCCTGGATTACGCTAGCGTAATCGCGCATGCGTTCTATAAACCGGTGAGAGAGTTTTATTCTTTAGAGGGGCTTTGGTCCGACGCCAAAAAAGTAAGGGTTGTTGCCCCTAAACGCGCTAAGCTTACCTAATTTTACACCCATCGCTACTTTAATTAAAAATGCCTAAAGATATCCAAAAAGAGCTGGTCGACTTAGTTACGCATTGCTTGACGGAATTAGGCTGGCTGGCGAACTTTTCAGAAAAAATTTCTCTGGAATTTCCTACTGATAATCGTTTCGGCGAT
Organism: Candidatus Omnitrophota bacterium; assembly: GCA_026387255.1. Lineage (GTDB taxonomy): Bacteria > Omnitrophota > Gorgyraeia > Gygaellales > Profunditerraquicolaceae > UBA6249. The sequence goes on from JAPLMA010000093.1 coordinate 5,483, forward strand.
TTTAGCACTAATATCGCTTTAAAATTAAGCAAATTGCTAAAACGTTCCCCTCAAGCCCTTGCCGCAGAGTTAGTGGTTTATCTGCAGCGGGAAATAACTAAATCTAAACTGACAGCATTAGTTACTCAGGTAAAAGTTGAAGGAGTGGGATTTATAAATTTTTATCTTAAAGAAAATTATTTTTATGAGAAGCTTAAACTAATTATTACTCAGGGAAAAGAAGCTTTAAGTAGTAACGCGGGGGGCGGGAGAAAAGTTTTGATTGAATTTGTGAGCGCTAATCCTACCGGCGCCTTAAGCGTGGCTCATGCGCGGCAGGCAGTGGTTGGTGATTGTCTAGCCAATGTCTTATCTTTTATTGGTTTTGATGTTAAACGTGAATATTATCTTAATGATGAGGGTAATCAGATTAATATTCTTGGCGCATCCGTGAATTTGCGGCTTAAAGAATTAAACGGCCAAAATTTAGAGTTTCCAGAGAATTATTATCAGGGTGATTATATTTATGATATCGCTAAGCTTGCCGATAGCCAAAAGATTAAAGATGCGGATTTGGGAAATTTTGCGGCTGGCTATATTTTAAAGATCATTAAACAGGAGCTGATTGATTTTGGGGTTAAATTTGACTGCTGGTATTCACAAAAGGATTTAGCTAAAAGCGGCAAGGTCGGCCAGGCATTCGAGCAATTAAAGAAAAAAGGATTTTTGTATGAGCAGGACGGAGCGCTTTGGTTTAAATCCACGGAGTTTGGTGATGACAAGGACCGGGTAATTATTAAAAGCGATGGGGCTCAGACGTATTTAGCCCCGGATATTGCATATCATGAGGATAAATTTAACCGCGGTTTTAGTTGGTTGATTAATCTTTGGGGCCCGGATCATCACGGTTATATTAATCGTATTAAGGCTTCCCTTGAAGCCTTTGGACATAAGAAAGATGATCTATCTGTAGTGATTGTTCAATTAGCCACTATTTTTAGGAATGGCCAAGAGATTCAAATGTCTACGCGGCGTGGCCAATATATAACTTTACGTGAGGTTTTAGATGAAGTAGGCGCGGATGCCGCCAGATTCTTTTTTCTCATGCGCCGGACATCCAGCCATTTGGATTTTGATTTAGAAGTTGCCAAAAAACAAAGCGCGGAAAATCCCGTGTTTTATGTACAGTATGCTCATGCGCGTATCTGTAGCATATTGCGCAGTAGTGCGGCGCAAATCACAGATGATTTAGATCTGTCGGTGCTTAAGGAGAAAGAAGAGCTAAATCTGATTAAAAAATTGCTGGAGTTTAATACGACTCTTAATATCTGCCGGGTTACTTGCGACCCGTATATGCTTACGGTGTATCTGCAGGAGCTTTCTGAGAGTTTTCATAAATTTTACGATTTACACCGGGTATTAGATCAGGATAAGGCCTTAACTTGCGCCAGGCTCGCTTTGATTAAAGGAGTAAAAATTGTTATATCTTGCGGGTTAGAACTGTTGGGAATAACTCAGCCGGAGAAGATGTAAGTGTCCAGCCATTCAATCTTAAGACTAGCCACTCCTAACATTTCCTTACAAAATCAGTTCTCTAAAGAACTAGGTATCTCTAAAATATTGGCTCAGATTCTGATTAACCGCAAAATAACTACAGTTGCCGCAGCCGGAAAATTTCTCAAAAGCTCAATTAGTGATTTGTTTAGTCCACACTTGTTTTCGGATATGTCTAAGGCTATTAGTCTGGTTAAGAAGGCCAAGGAGAATAAAGAGAAGGTAATGGTTTTTGGCGACTATGATGTTGATGGGATCACCAGTACGGTTTTACTTAAAAATACGTTTATGAATATGGGCCTGGAAGTATTGCACCACATTCCGCACCGTATTAATGAAGGTTATAGTTTAAATCAGGAGATTGTCCGATTTGCCAGGGAAAACCAGGTGAAACTTATGGTGACCGCTGACTGCGGTATCACCAACCATAAAGAAATTGAAGCCCTTCGGCAGGCCAACATTGATGTGGTTGTTACGGACCATCATGAGCCGCAGGATTCTAATCTGCCTGCGGCCTCTAGCATTATTAATCCTAAGGTTAAGCATTCTGATTATCCCTACAGGGAATTAGCCGGGGTAGGAGTGGCTTATAAATTTGCTCAAGGAATAACTGGTTCTTTATTAATTGATGATCTGGATTTAGTTGCTTTAGGTACTATTGCTGATAGTGTGCCTTTAACCGGTGAAAACAGGATCATTGCCAGAGAGGGGCTCGCCAGGCTGCCGCAGACTAAAAGGCTGGGCTTGCGGGCGATTATTGAAAATGCGGGAATTGAAAATAAAAAATTTAATTCTACTTATGTAAGTTTTATTATTGCTCCTCGGCTAAATGCCTCCGGCCGCATGGATTATGCGGAGGTATCATTAAAGCTTTTAATGTGTCAGAGTACTCCGGAGGCGCAAGCTTTGGCTAAAGAGCTTGAGAAGTTTAATCGCCAGCGCCAGAAGATTGAAAGTAAGATTTTGGAGGAAGCCGAGGAGATGATTAATCAGCAGATGAATTTTAAAGAACAAAAAGTTATTGTGATTGCTAAAGAAGATTGGCACCAGGGCGTTTTAGGGATTGTGGCGTCAAAGCTGGCGGATAGATTTTACCGGCCGGCAATCGTGATCTCCATAAAAGAAGATTTGTGTAAGGGGTCGGCGCGTTCAATTAAAAATTTTCATCTTTTTGACGCGTTAATGGATTCTAAGGAACTCCTGGATAGTTTTGGCGGACATGCTCATGCTGCCGGGCTACTAATTACTAAAGATAATATCGATGAATTCAGGAAGAGTATCAATAAGCTGGCGAGTGACCGGTTAACTTTAGAGGATTTACTTCCGAGTAAGGATATTGATGCCCAGTTAGTTTTAGCTGATTTAAATGAATCGCTGGTTAAAGAATTAGAGCGGTTGGAGCCATTTGGCATGGCTAATCCGGAGCCATTGTTTTATACCCGCATGTTAAAGCTTAAAGGCCAGGTGCAGCTTTTAAATCGCGGGACTTTGAAATTCTGGGCAACAGATGGAGTGACCACATCTGAAGTGATTGCTTTTGGGATGAGCAGCTTAAGAGAGAGTTTATTACAGGCAGACTCTTTTGACCTGGTATATACTCCTAAAATAGATAGTTGGCGCCAGGAAGAATCGCTGATTCTTGAGGCCAAGGATATATTTTTTAAATAGCCGGTTTAGATTTTCTGGGAGTGGCTTTTTTGAAATCGCCCTTTTTGATGCATTTGGTGCAGATAAATACCCGTTGCGCTGTACCATTAAGAAGAATCTTTACCTTTTGTAGATTTGGGTAAAATTTACGTTTGCTCCAGCGGGCGATCTTTGAGCCTGTACCGCCTTTAGATTTATATTGGCCTTTTCT
>JAPLMA010000125.1 GCA_026387255.1 Candidatus Omnitrophota bacterium
CTCCAAAGAGACTAAGCCGGCATTGGCGATGAGCTCGGCGGTGATGTTTGTGATTGTGATGTCAAGCGCGATTACCTGGTTTGTTTATCGTTTTTTACTTTTGCCATTTAATCTCGGGTTTCTGCGTACTATTTCGTTTATTTTGGTGATTGCCACTTTTGTGCAGCTGGTAGAAATGGTGATTAGAAAATTAAGCCCGCAACTGTACCACGCTTTTGGAATCTATTTACCATTAATTACCGTGAACTGCGCGGTATTAGGCGTGGCGGTATTAAATATCGATATGTTTTTTATAAACGGTAAGTCGGTAGCGGGAAGTTTTTATTATTCTGTTTTTCAAGGTGTATGTGTGGGGTTAGGGTATACTTTGGCGATGCTTTTAATGTCGGGTATCAGGGAGAGATTAGAGCTTTGCAATGTGCCTAAACCTCTCAAGGATTTTCCGTTAGCATTTATTATTGCTTCGATCTTAAGTTTAAGTTTTATGGGTTTTAGCGGGTTCAAATTTTAATATGGATTCCCGCTTTCGCGGGAATGACTCCTAGTATGGAAATCTTAATTGCGATTTTAGTTTTAGGGCTTTTAGGTTTAATTTTTGGTATTGGACTAGCTATTGCTTCGAAGAAATTAGCAATTCAGGCTAATCCGAAATTAGACCAAGTGCAGCATCTGCTTCCCGGGTCAAACTGCGGGGCATGCGGAAATCCGGGTTGTTTTGGTTTTGCCGAAAGCCTGGTAAGTGGCAAGAGTGTAGTAGAGGGTTGCCGGGTCTGTAGTGAAGAATCCAAGGAGAAGATTGCTAAGATTCTGGGCCTGGCGCTGGAGAAACAAAACAAAAAGATCGCTACTTTACATTGTAATGGCGGTTTAAGGGTTAAGGATAGATATTTATATAACGGAGTCAATGATTGTATCAGTGCGAATTTAGTTCTCGGAGGGCAGAAGAGTTGCGTTTTTGCTTGTTTGGGTTTTGGCACCTGCGTAAAAGCTTGTCCGTTTGGCGCAATCAGTATGTCGGCGGAAGCTTTACCGGTAGTGGATAGAGTTAAATGCCGTTCATGCAATAAATGCGTTTTGGTTTGCCCGAAAAAATTATTTTCACTTATTTCTGTAACCAATACTGTTTATGTGGCATGTAGTTCATATGATTTAGGTAAAGATGTTAAGAGTGTTTGTCCTGTGGGTTGTATTGCCTGTAAATTGTGCGAGAAGGCGTGTAAATTTGATGCCATACATGTGCTCGGTAATCTGGCGGTAATTGACTACCATAAGTGTACTTCTTGTCAAGAATGTGTAAAGGTTTGTCCGGCTAAAACCATTAGGGTGAGAGCTTGAATTTAGCTATATTTGCTTCAGGTAATGGAAGTAATTTTGCCGCTTTGGTTAAAGCAGTAAAAGAGAAGAAGATTAAGATTAAGTTTGTCGTGTTGGTTTCTGATCAACCAGAAGCTTTTGTTGTTAAGCGCGCGCAAAAAGCCAGGATTACGGTAATTTTAGTTAAGCGTGAAGATTTCGCCAGCCGCGCTGATTTTGAAGCAGCGATAATCCAAAGGTTAAAAAACTACAAAATAGATTTAATTGCGCTCGCCGGATTTATGCGTATGCTTAGCCCCGGTTTTGTAAAACTTTATCATAAGCGTATTATAAACATTCATCCTGCGTTGCTTCCCGCATTTAAGGGAGCGCACGCAATTAGAGACGCTTTAGATGCTAAAGTGAATTTTACTGGAGTTACTGTGCATTTTGTGGATAACCAGATGGATCATGGCCCGGTTATCCTGCAAAAGCAGATTAAAATTAAGCGCTTGGATTCTTTAAGTTCTCTTGAAAAGAGAATTCACGCTTTAGAGCATGAACTTTACCCTCAGGCAATTAAATTGTTTTTGGATGGGAAGGTAAAAAGACTAAAAGGATAAGTGATTCCTAATCTCTAGAGCTGCCTAAAACTGCGGCACGATTAAAAATGGTTTTTTTGGCATTAAGCAGGTCAATCATTTCTAGAAGAGAAAAATTCCGAAAATTGTAAGCATCCACGGTAGAGGTAACAATTTTTAAGACTTCTTTGTCAATATCCGCGTTTTTTTCCACTTCCGGTTTCTGGAATTTAATCTTTATGCGATTTTGAATTTGGCTAGCGATAAAATCCTCTAAAGTTATATTTTGGTAATCTAGGTGTGTGCCTTGGCTATCGCCAATAATTAGCGCAGAAATTGAGGTATCTTGAACAATGCGGTGCTGGTATTCGGTTTGTGAAATAAAACCGTAAGATAATTTTTTTAAATCGGATAAATGGAAAATTTGTTTTATTTCAAACCCGTTTTTAATATCCGCGGTAACAATACAAAAAAACAAAGGGTTATTTATTTTGGAGTTATCTGTACTGAACAGCACTCTGCGGATTACTTGCAGTACGTTAAAGATTTTTTCATTGACCTCTTTGTCTAAGGACATCTCCTGTTTTAATTCTTTTTCTGCAACCGGTTTAATAGAATAGCTAACTTTTAAGATGCCTTCGGAAAGTGAATTTTTCTTATCTTCAACTAAAAATCTTTCCATGTATTTTTCTGGTTTGGGGGGTTTTGTAACGATATCCTCAAGCGGCAGATAAACCCAAAGTGTCTGGCCAACTAATTTAGTTATAAGATTAAGTTTGTATTCTTTTTTGCAGAGATCGCTAACGGCTTGGGGTATATTTTCTTTTAAGAATGATGGAGCAACAGAGGAGTTACAGGCGGATAGGAATAAAATAAAAGGGAGTATTTTAAGGCCGACTTTTGCCAAACTCTTTAAAGATCGCTTCGATTTCATCATAATTAAGCTCACTTTTTGCCACCAATTCTTGGGCCAGTCGATCCAGGAGTGGTTCTTCTTTCTTTAATAGCGTAGTTACCTCATCCAGACAGGTTTTTAATATATCCTGCACATCTGCGTCAAGCTTGGCTTTAATTTCTTCAGAGATATTTCCCGCAATCTCCCAGTTGCCTAACAATCCGGATTTTCCCATGCCGACATTCCAGACCATTTGATGAGCATAATGCATAGCGCTGGAGAAGTCTTGGAATACACCGTTGGTCGTAGCGTTATATTTAATCTTTTCTGCCGCGTATGAGCCGATACAAATTTTTATCTGGCCGTACATTTTATTTGAGTCTTTTATAAAAGTATCTTCTCTTTCCGGAACCCAGGTAACTCCGCCGGTGGGGCCGCGCGGGGTAATGGTTATTTTAAATACATCCTGAGAAGGGGCGAATAAATAAGTAGCAATGGCATGTCCGGCTTCATGGTAAGCGATTTGCCATTTTTCTTTATCGTTTAACTTAATGCGGCGTTTGATACCGAGAGCAATTCTTTCTCGCGCTTCATCGATCTCTTTCATGGAGATTGATAAATTCTGATTACGCACAGTAATCAGCGCAGCTTCTCTAACAATATTCGCGATATCTGCTGGGCTTTGGCCTACAGTAATACGCCCCAGACGATCAATTTTTACGTCATCGGCGTTATATTTAACTTTTTTAAGATAGTAGGCGAAAAGTTTTTGCCGGTCTTCCAAATTAGGTTTGTCTACGATGATCTTTCGGTCGAATCTTCCCGGCCGTAGTAGTGCTTCGTCA
>JAPLMA010000085.1 GCA_026387255.1 Candidatus Omnitrophota bacterium
GGATCAAAAAATAACCTATAAAACAAACCTTCAGCGGCCTCTTTAGTTACCGGTTCAGTAGGACGCATCTTACGATAAAAATCAAGATATGCTTCTTCTTTATTTTTAGTGTAATCCTTCTTTAAGGTATTTATAATCTCCGGATGCTCACGACCAAAAGCCGCAAATATCTGTTTGTCCTCGGAAAAACCTAAAATTCTTAAAATTTGAGTTGCCGGAAAATTTCTACGGCGGTCAACATAAGCAGTGATTGTTTCAGTAAGGTCATATTTGAATTCCAACCAAGCACCACGATAAGGAATAACCCGGCCGTAAAAAATCTTCTTTCCGGTGGGATGCAGCTCCTCTTCAAAAGATACTCCCGGAGAACGCTGCAGCTGACTAACAACTACCCGCTCATCACCGTTAATAATAAAGGTTCCGGTTTCGGTCATTAAGGGGATTTCGCCAAAATATGCGTCCTGCTCTTTTGTTTCCTGAGGAGTAGTTAAGCGAAATTTTACCTTTAACGGAGCAGCATAGGTTAATGAGCGATTCTTAGATTCACCCATGGTATATTTAGGCTTGCCTAAAGAATAGCTGATAAACTCCAACTTTACTGAACAATCAGAATTTTCAATTGGAAAAATTTCCCCAAAAACTTCCTGTAGCCCCTGATTCTTCTTTTCTCCTGCCGGTACATCCATCTGCAAAAATTCACGATAAGTATCCAGCTGAACATCTAAAAGGTTAGGTAACGCATAAACTTCTTTGATTTTAGCAAAATTTTTTCGTTTAATCATCTTCCTTATGGCTAACCTCAGCCTATTTAATTGAATTAAACTTACTCAAACTTACTCAATATTAATTATACTTACTCAAAATTACTTTAACTCTACGGTTGCGCCCGCGGCTTCTAATTTCTTTTTCATCTCCGCAGCTTCCTCTTTATTAACGCCTTCTTTAATCGCTTTAGGGGCAGCATCCACTAAGTCTTTAGCTTCTTTCAAACCCAAACTAGTGATTGTACGTACCTCTTTAATTACGGCGATTTTATTTGCACCGCAACTAACCAACATTACCGTAAAGACGCTTTTCTCTTCAGCTGCGGCAGGTGCAACAGCACCACCGGCTGCACCAGGAGCAGCCATCATCGGCATGTTCGCACTAACACCGAATTTCTCTTCCAAAGCTTTAACTAGATCAGCGAGTTCCAACACACTCATCGTCTCGATAGATTTAATTAAATCTTCTAATTTTGCAGTTGCCATTTCTTCCTCCATTGTTAATTTGACTTTTCCTTGTTCATTTTAATTTGATCTATACAATACACAAACTTCTTCAAAGATTGATTCAAAACAACCACTAATTTTAAAATCGGAGCATTTAATGTTACGACTAACTTGCCTCTCAGTGCATCTTTAGAAGGCAATGTACTCATCACTTCAATATCTTTTAAAGTTAAAAGTTTATCCTGTAATAATCCACCCTCTAATACCAGCTTTTCATGTTCTTTACGAAAAGCGCACAATATCCTGAAGGTGTCCACTGGTTCATTCTTGAAAAAAATCATCCCGCAAGGCTTTTCGATAGACGGTATTAATCCCTCCAGCCCTAAATCCTTCATTGCCCTTCGGGCAATGCTATTTTTAACGATAAAAAGATCAGCGCCAAAATCTTTAAGTGTCTTTCTTAAAGTGCTCATATCCGGGCTAGATACTCCGGAGTATTTTACGATAATTAAGCCTTGAGATGCTTTAAAGTTATCTTTAATCCGGCTCCCTGATGTTTCCTTAACTAATTGACCGATTTTTTTCATCTTAACAAACAATCCTTAATCCGGGATTCATAGAAGTAGTTATACTTAAACCTTTAACGAACTTGCCTTTTACGGAAGCCGGCCGAGATTCATTAACCGCTTCAATAACTTTAGAGGCATTATCATTTATCTGATCCTCATCAAATGAAATTTTGCCCACCGATAAATGCATCCCGCCCTGCTTATCAACGCGAAATTCAACTTTTCCTCTTCTTACGTCTTGGATAGCTTTTGAGATATCATTAGTCACGGTACCGGTCTTGGGACTAGGCATTAAACCACGCGGGCCTAATACTTTACCTAACTTACTTAAGTCTTTCATCATTTCAGGGGTAGCGATAGCACAATCAAAATCCAGGAATCCGGCGGCAACCTTATCCATTAACTCCGTCGCACCCACATAATCTGCCTTAGCTTCTCTTGCCTGACGCTCATGTTCACCTTTACAAAATACGGCTACCCGCACTTTTTTTCCTGTACCATGAGGAAGCAGGACTGTACCACGGATCATCTGATCGCTTTTTTTAGTGTCCACGCTCAAATTAAAATGCAGATCAACTGATCCGTCAAATTTCGGTTTAGGCAACTTTTTTAATATCGCTACTGCTTCCTTTAATTGATAGAACTTATCCGGCGTAACCTGTTTGGCTGATTCCTTATATCTCTTACTTTGCGTTTTCATATTTTATCCTTCAATGGCAATACCCATACTACGGGCAGTGCCGGTAATAGTTTTAATTGCCTGCTCCATACTATTAGTATTTAAATCCGGCAGTTTAAGTTTAGCAATCTCCTCAACCTGCTTCTTAGTCACCTTACCAATCGTCTCTTTGCCGCTAATACCTGAAGCCTTAGCCAGGTTCGCTGCCCTCTTTAATAAAATAGATGATGGCGGGCTCTTAATAATAAAGGTAAACGATCTATCTTCAAAAACACTGATTACAACTGGTAGAATTAACCCGTCTCTGCCTTTAGTCTGGTCATTAAACTGCTTACAGAACTGCATAATATTTACGCCGTGCTGGCCTAATGCCGGACCAACTGGAGGAGCTGGATTGGCCTGTGCCGCCGGAACATGCAACTTAATTTGTGCTTTAATTGCCTTTGCCATAGTTATACCTTCTCCACCTGCCAGTACTCTAACTCTACCGGCGTAGAACGGCCAAAGATAGAAACACTCACCTTAACTTTTCCTTTTTCAGGATAGACTTCTTCGATTGTTCCGTTAAAATTCAAAAATGGGCCTTCATTAACTCTAACCTGTTCACCCTTTTGGAAAACTATTTTAGGTGAAGGCTTGGCTGCGGTTTCTTTAGTACGCTTAAGTATATTATCCACTTCTTCCTGAGGAAGCGGAACCGGTTTCCTACCTAACCCGATGAAACCGGTAACCCCCGGAGAATTCTTAACAAAAAGATAGGTCTGCTCGCTTAAATCCATCTCAACTAATAAATATCCCGGAAAAAACTTTCTCTGCGTAATCTTCTTTTTGCCAGCCCGTACTTCAGAAACTTGTTCGGTAGGAATAATTACGTTAGAAATTAAATCCTGCAAACCAGACGCCAAAACCCGCTTGTCTAGCGACCTTTTAACTTTTTCTTCTATTCCAGTTTGCGTATGCACAACGTACCAATTTTTCATTTAAAAATCACACTTAGAAATCTGGATAAACCCAGATCCACTATCCCAATAAAAACTGTTAAAATTCCCGTAACCGTAATAACTAAAATCGTGGAGGCCAGCAATTCTTTTCGTGTTGACCAAGAAACCTTATTTAATTCACCCTTAACTTCCTTAAAAAAATTTATCGGTTTTGCTAAAATATTCACCCCGTTACAAACCCCCAATTTTGACCCCGTAATAAAGTTTGTAACGGGGTTCATAACTTTAAATCTTTTTGACTATAACATCGCTCTTGCTCTTTCAAAACCCACAGGAGCGGCAGGACTTGAACCTGCAGTCACGGTTTTGGAGACCGTTGGTTTGCCATTAACCGACGCCCCTAAATATTATTTAATCTCTTTATGCGGGGTATGCTTATGACAGGAATTACAGAACTTACTAAGCTCCAGCCTATCCTGATGCAACTTTTTATTTTTACTCGTCGTATAATTTCTATTTTTACAAACTGTGCATTCTAATGTTATAGTTTCACGCATATTAATTATTTCCCTCCCGCACGTTCAGCATAAATCACTTAAAGCTGGAGACGAGAATTGAACTCGTGACCCCGTCCTTACCAAGGACGTGCTCTGCCAACTGAGCTACTCCAGCAGAAATGGATTCGCTTTGTCGGTCAAGCTCTAAAAACAAAAAAAAACCATTAAGAAATTATTCAAAACTCTTTCTTTTATAATAAATACTTACTAGTTTTAGTGCTGAATCAATAGATATTTGCGTAAGTAAAAGAGTTTATACCAAGACAAGATGTTTGTCAAGATATTTTTTACTTATTTGTCCCTCATTTATCCTTATGTAGGTGACAGGCATGCCTGTCACCTACATCACTACAGAAACCTAATGAATT
>JAPLMA010000018.1 GCA_026387255.1 Candidatus Omnitrophota bacterium
TCGGTGTAATTACTCCCGGCGCCAGAGAAGCAGTTTATGCCTCGCAGAATAAGCGCATTGGCGTAATCGGAACTAAAGGAACGATTAAAAGCCGGACATATGAAACAGAAATTAAGCAGCTTGATCCTAAGGTTAAAGTAATAGCGGTAGCCTGTCCTTTATTTGTTCCCTTTGTTGAAGAAGGGTGGCTTTCCGGGGAGGTGGTTTTAAGCGTAGCCAGGAAATATTTAAAACCGCTTAATGACGCTGGTGTGGATACGGTAATTTTAGGCTGTACGCATTATCCGCTGCTTAAGCCGGTAATTCAGGAGGTGCTTGGTAAACATGTTATTTTAATCGATTCTGCTAAACAGGTAGCTTTTGAAATAAAAAAGATTCTGGCGAGTGAAGACCTGCTTAACCGCTCAAAAGGGGGCAAACACAGGTTTTTTGTTTCCGATAATCCTGAATGGTTTAGCTCGTTGGCGCAGAGATTTATGGGTAAGAAATTAATGAACGTGAGGAAGGTGGACAATGTATAATTTAAAAGTGCAAGGTGCTTTTAGTTCCGCGCATAATCTCAGAGGTTATAAAGGCAAATGTGAAGATCTGCATGGCCACAATTGGATTGTGGAAATAGTGATTTCCTCCGCGCAACTTGATGATATTGGTATGGTTTTAGATTTTAAGTATTTAAAGAAAAAATTAAACGCGTGTTTGGAGCAGATGGATCATAAATATCTTAATAAACTAGTTTATTTTAAAAAAATAAATCCTACGTCTGAGAATATCTCTAAATATATTTATAAAAAACTTAAATCTCCAATTCCTTTACTTAATAGTGTAACGGTTTGGGAAAACAGCACCAGCAGCGCTACCTATGAAGAATAAAATTCCTAAGACTGCGGTAGTGCTTTTATCCGGGGGCTTGGATTCGGCTACAGTTTTATATCTGGCTTTAGCCCAGGGGTATAAATGTCAAGTTTTGATTTTTGACTATGGCCAAAGGCACAAGCAAGAGATAGATTGCGCAATAAAGATTGCTAAGGCTAGTGGTTGTGAATACAGAATTCTAAAAATAAAATTTCCCTGGAAAGGGTCTGCACTATTAGATAATAAAATAAAAGTTCCTGAAGAAATTACTTCAGGTGTTCCGGTAACTTATGTACCGGCGCGTAATATTATATTTTTAAGTTTTGCTTTGTCATTAGCAGAAGTAATTAAGGCGAGCGCGATTTTTATCGGCGCGCATGCGCAGGATTATTCGGGTTATCCTGATTGCCGGGTTGAGTTTTTCAAGGCTTTTGTTGAAATGGCTAAGGCGGGAATTGCCGCCAAACATAGAATTCAGATTTTGACTCCATTATTAAATAAGAGCAAATCGCGAATCATTCGCTTGGGCCGTAAGTTTGGCGTGCCGTTTAACTTAACTTGGTCATGTTATCGCGCAGGCAAAAGGCCTTGCGGAAAATGCGATAGTTGTTATTATCGCGCTAAAGGTTTTAAAGAGGCGGGTCTGATTGATCCGTTAGCCAATAGATGAAAGCAAGGATTAACGAAGTATTTGACAGCATACAAGGGGAGGGCCTCTATTTAGGGGAGAAGCAGATCTTTGTGCGTTTTTTTAACTGTAATTTAAGCTGCGCTTACTGCGATACTAAACTGGACCAGTTTACAGAGTATGAGCCAAAAGAACTTTTTGAGGAGATCAAGCTTTATCGTGATAAATACCACTCTATTTCTTTTACCGGAGGAGAGCCGCTTCTCTATGCGGATTTTTTAGAGGAAATAATTAAACTTACTTCCGGACACGGCCATAAGCATTATCTGGAAACAAATGGCACTTTATTTTCTGAGTTAGAACAACTCATTGATTGTATTGATATTATCGCTATGGATTTAAAATTTCCCAGCTCAACTGGAATGGGCAAACTCTGGCAGATGCATCGGAAGTTTTTAAAAATTGCCTCTAGAAAAGAGGTGTTCCTTAAAGCAATTATTTGTCAAGCAACATATGAAGAGGATTTAAGAGAGGCGCTGGCGATTATCAGGGAAATAAGCCCGGCTAGTGTTTTAGTTTTACAGCCCAACAATTATGAGAATCAATCGGTTCTGCATGAAAAGTTATTAAATTTTAGACAGATCGCTAATCAACAGGGGGTGACTGCTTGCATTATTCCTCAGATTCATAAAATAGTGGGGTTACGATAAATGAAGAGATCTGATTATGAAGGTTTGCAGAAAAATGTTCGGAAATTAAAAACTCCGGAAATTCAAGTTTGGCAGAATCAGTATGCGGATAAGCTTTATACAATTAAT
>JAPLMA010000016.1 GCA_026387255.1 Candidatus Omnitrophota bacterium
ATTGGGAATTAAATTAACGCAAAAACACCGGGCTTTGGCCGACGTGGAAATGACCTGGGAGGTTTTTAGCAAGTTTAAAATTATTTGCCAGCAAAAAGGTATTACAAATTTTACTGATTTCTCCAATCTTTTTGCTTTTAAGCCTGAAATTATAAATAATATTTAGCATCTGCGTTAATTGGGGGACGTCCTATTAAGGGGCACCCTTTCTCATTGCATTAACCGCCATTTGTTATAAAATAGTATCCTTAGAAGAGTTTTTAGCCAAGAGAGAGAAAATGTCGCAGATTGATAACAAATTAATTCCTGCAGAGCATCGTAAATATCTGCGTTTGGATACGGTATTTCCAGTACAGTTCCGTCTGGAAGAGCCAGAGGGGGAGGTTTTTCTTTCCGCTTGGCTGCAGGGATTTACCAATAATATTAGCCAAGATGGAATCTGCCTGGCGATAAATAATCTTGATCCGGAGTTATTTGAGTTACTTAGGAAAAAAAATGTTAAATTATCGTTAGAGATAGATATTCCGATTAGCCGGAAACCTATCTGCGCGCGCTCGAGCATAGTTTGGGTTAAAGATATTTTTGGGAGTAAGCATCAGTACTTAGTAGGCATAAAATATGATTATATTCCGGCTCAGCAAAATAATAATCTTATGCGTTATGCCTGGCTAAAAAAACTTTTGGTTCCGGTAGCTTTGGCGTTAGTTGTCATTTTGGCGGCGGGTTTAGGTATGAATAGCTATTTAAACTTTAAATTAACCCAAGGTAATAAACTGTTGATTGAAAAGCTGGCGGTGGTCTTAAAAGATTCTAGCCTGGCCAAGCAAAAAATAGAAGATGTAATTGCCCAGCGGCAAGGCCTCCGGTTGCAACTAAAAGCTTTAGAGACACAGATTAAATCCGTTGAATCTGCGAAGGTAAAAGCCGAATCTCAAAAAGTAAATATAGAAGCTGACAATCTAAAAGATATCTTAGAACTTAATGATTTAATTTTGAGCCTGACAAAAGAGAAACTTATTTTAGAGGCTAAATTAACTAATGTTGCACATAAGGAAGATGAAGCGGGTAAAGAATTATCTCAACTGGATCAGAAGAAGGCAGTACTACAAAAGGCTAATTTTGACAAAATGTATCAGTGGCTTAAAATTCATCAAAATAGCCGTACCGGATTAGTGGCTAGCTTTGAAGGGGATAAAGAAATTGCTAACTGGTCTTTTACTTATGATTTGGCTTTGCTTATCCAGGCGTATACGCAATTTTTAGATTTTGATCGAGCCAAGCAAATCTTGGATTTTTTTGCGCATGATGCCAAAAGAGAAAATGGCTGGTTTCTTAATGCCTATTATTCCGATGATGGCGCTCCGGCGGAGTTTATCATGCAAAGCGGGCCGAATCTTTGGGTCGGCCTGGCAATTATGCAGTATATGCAGTTTACTAAAGATCAGAGTTATCTAGATTTGGCGGAAAGTATCGCCGCGACGATTATTAATTTGCAGGATTCCGGCTCTGGAGGCGGCATCCGCGGCGGCCCCACAGTAGGATGGTATTCTACTGAGCATAACCTTGATGCATACGCGTTTTTTAATATGTTGGCCCAAGTCACGGGAAAAGAAGTTTATTCTGGAGCCGCTCAAAAAGCCATGAACTGGATGGTAAAGAATACTTATGACCGGCCGGATTTACCAGTTAGGCGTAGTAAGGGAGATTCCACTATTGCTACAGATACTTATGCCTGGAGCATTGCCGCGATCGGGCCGCAAAAATTAAAAGACCTGGGTATGGATCCGGATAAGATTATGGAGTTTGTAGAAGAGAATTGTGGTGTTGAGGTTAATTTTATCCGGCCCAATGGCCAGAGTGTGCAAATAAAAGGATTTGATTTTGCCCCGCAGCGCCATACCTCTAGAGGCGGCGTAGTTTCCTCGGAGTGGACAGCGCAGATGGTTGTATCTTATAAGATTATGGAAGAATTTTATTTGAAAAAAGGCGATAAAATTAAAGCGGCTAATTATGGCGAAAAAGCCCAGATGTACTTGAGTGAATTAGGTAATATGATTATCTCCAGCCCTTCTGCCTCCGGTCAAGGCGAGGGTTGCCTTCCTTACGCCACCCAGGATCAGGTTGATACCGGGCATGGTTGGTCAACTCCTAAGGGCAGCCATACGGGTTCGGTATCGGGTACGACCTATACTCTTTTTGCCTATTATGGTTTTAATCCTTTGGAACTTAAGGAATGAAACGCAAGTTAGAAGATATTTTTAAGCGGCTTTATTCTGTTTTTGGAGCGCAACATTGGTGGCCTGCGGATAGTGCTTTTGAGGTTATGGTGGGGGCAATTCTTACCCAGAACACTAATTGGAGCAATGTTAAGAAGGCAATCTTAGCTCTCAAGGAAAAAAAACTTTTAACTGCGCTTAAGCTTTATCAGTTACCGCGCCGGAGGCTGGCGAGTTTGATTAAAAGCTCCGGGTATTACAATGTTAAGGCCGCCAGGCTTAAAAGTTTCCTTAAGTTTTTCTTTGAGCGCTATGCGGCAAAGATTAAGCTGATGGGCGAGCAAGAGCTCGGCGCTTTACGCAGGCAATTGTTGGCGGTTAAAGGCATTGGGCCGGAGACCGCCGATTCTATACTGCTCTACGCTTTGCATAAACCCGTATTTGTGGTTGATACCTACACTAAAAGGATATTGTCCCGGCACGGATTAATTAAGGCCGCCGCGAATTATTCCCAGTGTCAGGATGTTTTTATGCGCAATCTTAAAAATGATGCGCAGCTATTTAATGAGTATCACGCGTTATTAGTAAAACTAGGTAAGGATTATTGCCGTAAGCAAAATCCTAAATGTGAAATTTGTCCCTTATGGTCAATAAAAAACGCCTGATAAAAACCATCCAAAAATTAATTTCTTTGGATTCTCAGAATCCTCCCGGAGATGAGCGTAAAATTTCCGAGTTTGTCGGTAAATATTTAAAGGATTTAGGATTAAAAATTAAAACTTACACCTTTAGCAATAAAAGAATCAATATTCTGGCGACGCGGCCGGGGGAAAAGCACTTAAAATCACTCCTGCTTACTCCGCATCTGGATACTGTTCCAGCCGGAGCCAGCTGGAAAACTCCGGCCTTGGAGGCTAAAATTATCGGGAATCGGATTTACGGTTTAGGTGCTACAGATTGTAAGGGCAATTTAGCCAGCGCCTTGGAAGCAATTAATGCTATTGTGGAAGACGATGTTAAGCTGGATTATGATTTAATTTTTGCCGCCACTGCGGATGAAGAAAGCGGTTCAGCTTTAGGTTTAATCCCTTTACTTGAGCGTAAACTTTTAAAAGCCGATGTTGCGGTTGTTTTGGATGCCGATGATTTTGAAATTGTCATCACGCAAAAAGGGCTGCTGCACCTCACGGTGCGGATTGGTGGTAAAAAAGCGCACGGCGCTTATCCGTGGTTAGGAGTTAATGCCATAGACATCGCCGCTAAAATAATTATTGACCTTAAAATCCAACACCAGAATTATATTAAAAATAAATATTTACGCGCCCCCACCATAAATGTAGGGACAATCAAAGGGGGAGACAAGGTTAATGTGGTCAGTGACTGGTGTGAGTTTGAACTGGATTTTAGATTCCTTCCCGGCTCAACGGAGAAAGAAATGCTGCGCTCTTTAAAAGAAACAATTACTAAGTATACCCGGAATTATAAAATTGAAATTCAGGGGATCCAGGATCCTTATTACATTGATCCGCATCATTCTTTGGTAAGCAGTTTAGTTTCCGCGATGCAGGGTTTAGGAATTAAGCCGCGCATTAGCGGTTCAGAGGGGGCGACGGTAATAACTTTTTTTAAAGCGATGAATATTCCGGCGATTGCTACTGGTTTTGGCACAGAAGGCTGCGCCCATATCGCTAATGAGTATGCCTGCTTGGATAATCTGTATAATGGCGCAAGAGTTTTGGTGGAATTTTTAAAAAAATATAAATTTAATACATAACATAAGGAGATTACATGGATGCTTTAATTATTACTAAAAAACCTCGACTGAAAAAACCTTACCTTATTGTTGCCTGGCCGGGGATGGGCGAGGTGGCATTTAAAGCCGCAGAATATTTGATTCAAGAGCTTAAATGCCAAGAATTTGCGCGGATTATGCCGGATGAGTTTTTTTATCAGACCGGAAGCGTTATTTCAGCGGGAATATTAGAAGTTCCACCACTTCCGCAGGGAAAATTTTATTATTGGAAAAATCCTAATATTAAAGGTGTCATCTTCGGCAAGAATGATTTAATTATTTTTTTAAGTAATGCTCAGCCGGATTTATCCAAAGCAGATAGTTATGCCAAAATCATTATCGGCTTGGCTAAAGAACTAGGCGTAGAGTCAATTGTGAGTTTTGCCTCGATGCCCCAGGCGACTGATCATACCCAAGATTCCGGAGTTTGGTTTGCCGCTACCGATCAAAAAACAAAGGAAAATTTAAAGAAATATAATTTCACGGCTTTAGTGGATGGC
>JAPLMA010000078.1 GCA_026387255.1 Candidatus Omnitrophota bacterium
CCCATATTCACGACGATCTTATCGATAACCGGCACGGCCATTTTATTCTTCAGCTTAAAATCTGCCATTAACTTAGGAGTAATTTCATTACGATATTTTTCTAACAATCTCGGTATCATATTTAAAGTGCCTCTTTACAAGCTTTGCAAAATCTGGATTTTGTCCCGTCTTTTAATATCATTGATCCTACCCGGGAAGGTTTTGAACAATGTTTACAGAAAATCATAAGATTAGAAACAGCCAGCGGCATCTCAATGGAAATTATCCCACCCTTCTGATCCTGGCGGCTCTGACGTTTATGTTTCTTAGATAAATTCAAGCCTTCAACGATGGCTCGCGCACCATCTTCAATTATGCTAATTACTTTACCTTGTTTGCCCTTATCTTTACCTTTGGTTATTTGAACAAAATCATTTTTCCTAATTTTTTGCATTAAATTACCTCGGGTGCTAATGAAATGATCTTATTAAAATTCTTATCTCTTAATTCACGGGCAACCGGCCCAAATACACGCGTACCTCTGGGGTTATCTTTATCATCGATAATTACAATAGCATTACGGTCAAAACGTAAGATTGAACCGTCCGCTCTTCTGATGTCGCGCCTTGTACGCACAATTACACCCCTCGCCATCTCTCCTTTTTTCACCGTTGCCCCAGGGATAGACTCCTTAATATTAACCCTGACCACATCTCCGATATCGGCATTAAAACTACCCATTTTACCTAATACACAGATTAACGAAGCCCGGCGGGCTCCAGTATTATCGGCAACATCCAGAATACTACGCAATTGCAGCATTTATACAATCTCCTCGGGCTTTATTAAATGCACATTTTCGGCCTTTTTAATCACCTGCTTAACTATAAAATGCTTATCTTTTGACAAAGGACGAGTTTCGACGATGACGACCATATCCCCAAGCTTAGCGATACCTTTCTCATCATGCGCCTTAAATTTATTATAGAGCTTAACCGTTTTTGAATACTTGGCATGCCGAGTTAAATGCATGGTTTTTACCACTACGGTTTTTTGCATTTTATCGCTGATCACTATCCCAGTAAATTCTTTTTGTTTACCCATCTTATTTGTCTTTCTTTTCGTTTAAGATTGTCCTGATACGTGCGATATCCTTCTTCACCAGTGCAAACTTATGTGGCTTCTCTACGCTGCCTGTATAACGCTGTGTGTTTAATTTAGCTAGTTCAGCATACAAGCCTTTTTCTTTCTCTAACAACTCATCTTTGGATAAATCTCTTAGCTGTTGTGGTTTCATCCTTCGACACTCCCTATTTAATCCATGACCTGCTCAGGATGACCCTGAGCCAAGTCGAACGGGTCATGTTATTTATGTACCCGAGTTACAAATTTAGTGCGCAGCGGCATTTTATAAGCTGCCAGGCGAAAACAGGCCTTGGCATATTCCTGGGGAACTCCTCCTAACTCAAAAAGCACTCTGCCCCTTTTAATTACACAAACCCAATGATCCAGATCACCCTTGCCTTTACCCATACGAACTTCCGCCGGTTTCTTGGTTATCGATTTATCCGGGAAAATTCTGATCCATAATTTACCACCCTTATGCAGTTGGCGCGCTAAAATAACGCGCACGGCTTCAATCTGCGTATTTTTAATCCATCCGTTTTCCAAAGATTTTAAACCAAATTCTCCAAAAGAAACAGTTGATCCGGTAGTCGCTATCCCGCGCCTCTGCCCTTTCTGCAATTTACGATATTTAACCCTTTTAGGCATTAAAGCCATTATTTTTACCCCTTACCTTAATGTGGCCGAGCAGGCCTAAATGCTTCCTTAGACCCGAATTGCTGCTGTGGCGAGCTTTTAGTCTCTTCCTGAATAAAATGCTTTCCCAGAATATCGCCCTTATAAATCCAAACCTTAACTCCGATCAAGCCATAAGTAGTAAGGGCTTCCGCAAAACCATAATCAATATCCGCACGTAAAGTTTGCAAAGGAACTTTGCCCATTTTATAAGTCTCTTTGCGCCCCATTTCTGCGCCATTAAGACGGCCGGAACAACTAACCCGAATACCTTTTACCCCGGATTGTATGGATTGTTCCATCGCTCTTTTTACGGCCCGGCGAAAAGCAATTCTCTTTTCTTGCTGCAAAGCAATATTCTCGGCAACCAGCTGCGCATCCCAAGTAGGATTATTTATCTCTTGAATATCAATCGAGAGTTCGTTTTTCACTAAACCATTTAAGTCTGAACGCAGGCGCTCAATATCTGAACCGTGCCGTCCAATGATGATTCCCGGACGCGCTGAAAATATACGAATTTTAATTCTTTCCGCTAACCTCTCAATCACGATTTTAGAAATCGCGGCTTGTTTAAATTTACTTTTAATAAATTTCCTAATTTTAAAATCCTGCTGAATAAACAACGGAAAATCTTTAGGCTTCGCAAACCAACGTGAATGCCACTGTCGAATAAAACCAATCCTTAATAATAAAGGACTTACCTTATGACCCATAAATTACGCTCCTCATTTTTCCCCAGCCTCTGGCGCTTGGGGAAAAATGACCCCGAGCTCCCGCGAGGGGGAAGATTACTTTATGTTTTTTAAATCCAACTCTATCTTAATATGTACGGTACGCTTAACGATTGACGCGGCCCTGCCAAAAGCAGCGGCCTTAAATCTTTTCCACATCGGCCCGCAATTACAAAGAGCCTTAGAAACATACAATTTATCCACTGCAAAACCCTTAACCTTAGCATTAGCAATCGCGGATTTTAATATCTTTATCAGATATTCTTTTGATCTCTTATTCACGTGCAACAAAATGCTTTGCGCAACGGCGGCATCCTTGCCGCGAATAAGATCTAATACAATACGCACCTTACTTGGTGAAATTCTTAAAAATTTTCCTTCGGCCCTAGCGATCATTTTATGTTTTCTCCAACCCCTTCTTCGCCTTAATACCACCATGCTTCCTAAATATCCTAGAAGGAGCAAACTCCCCTAATTTATGCCCAACCATATTTTCAGTAATAAAAACCGGAATGTGCTTTTTACCGTCATGTACCGCAAAAGTTAAACCGACAAAATCCGGAATAATCGTTGAACGCCGGCTCCAGGTTTTAATTGCCTGGCGTAATCCGGTTTTAGTTTGTTTCTGGATCTTCTTTAATAAACTTTCCTCTACGTATGGACCTTTTTTCAGTGAGCGCGGCATAATTATGGCTTCCTTCTTTTAACAATAAACTTATTTGAGTACTTTTTACGATTCCTCGTACGATATCCTTTAGTGGGTTTCCCCCAAGGAGTAACCGGATGCGGATTACCCTGTCCACTTTTACCTTCACCACCACCGTGAGGATGATCAAAAGGATTCATCACCACGCCTCTCACTGAAGGTTTAATCCCCAGCCAGCGGCTTTTTCCGGCTTTACCTAAAATAATCGCATCATGATCAACATTACCGATTTGGCCAATGGTAGCATGACAATCTAAACTTACTAATCTTACCTCTCCAGAAGGTAATCTCACATGTGCCAAATCCCCCTCTTTGGCCATAATCTGAGCGCTTGTTCCTGCGCCGCGCACAATCTGCCCACCTTTACCCCTGGATAATTCAATATTGTGGATAAGGGTTCCAGAAGGAATATTGCGTAACAATAAACAATTGCCTTGCTTAATTTCAATTTCTTTTTGATCGCTAGAAATAATCGTATCTGCGACGTTAAGTCCTAAAGGAGCAATAATATAACGCTTCTCTTTGTCCGGATATTCCACCAAAGCAATCCTGGCAGAACGGTTAGGATCATATTCAATCGACAAAACCTTTGCCGGTTGATCAAACAGGTTACGTTTAAAATCAATTATACGCAACATCCGCTTATGCCCACCCCCTATATGCCTGGTAGTTATGCGGCCATGCGCATTCCTTCCGCCGGTTTTTTTAAGCGGAAGCAGTAACGAACGTTCTGGCTTATTTTTGGT
>JAPLMA010000062.1 GCA_026387255.1 Candidatus Omnitrophota bacterium
CTTTTTCAATATCATCCTGTATTTTCGGGTTTTCTTTAAGGAACTTTATCGCCGCATCCCTGCCCTGGCCCAGTTTTTTATCTTCAAATGAAAGCCAGGTACCGCTTTTGGCAATTACTTCCAGATTTACCGCCGCATCAATCACCGCGCCGGTTTTGGCGATCCCCTCATTATGTAAAATATCAAACTCCGCCTCACGAAAAGGCGGGGCAATTTTATTTTTAACTACCTTTACCCTGACATGATTACCAATAACTTTATCCGCTTCTTTTAAATAGGCAATCCTGCGCACATCTAATCTTACCGAGGAATAGAATTTAAGCGCCCGTCCACCCGGGGTTGTTTCCGGGGAGCCAAACATCACGCCGATTTTCTCACGCAGCTGATTAATAAAAATTACTGTGGTGCGCGATTTACTGATCGCGCCGGTCAATTTGCGCAAGGCCTGCGACATCAGGCGCGCCTGCAGGCCCATATGCGAGTCACCCATCTCTCCTTCGATTTCCGCCCTGGGTGTCAAAGCGGCGACTGAATCAACCACCACTAAATCTACAGCATTCGAGCGCACTAAAGTTTCCGTAATCTCTAAAGCCTGCTCTCCGGTATCCGGCTGCGAAATTAAAAGATCATCCAAATTTACGCCGATAATTTTAGCGTAAGTTGAATCAAAAGCATGCTCAGCATCAATAAATGCCGCCACCCCGCCTTTTTTCTGAATTTCCCTGATTGCCGTTAAAGTCAAGGTTGTTTTACCCGAAGCTTCCGGCCCGAATATCTCAACTACCCTTCCGCGAGGAAGCCCGCCCACACCCAAAGCCAGATCAAGGGTCAGAGCGCCTGTGGATATCGTTTCAACATTAACTTTTGTATGCGCGCCCAGCTTCATAATCGAACCTTTGCCAAACTGCTTTTCTATCTGCGCCAGCGCCAACTCCAGCGCCTTTTGCCGATCTAATGTCTCTTTTAAATCTTCCTTCTTCTTATCCACTATCATTCTAACCTCCAAGTTTTAAATTTAAGAAAGTATTATAACCCGCCCTCAATATCCTGTCAAACGAATAATACTTTAAACTCTAAATCCTAAACACTAAATCCTAAACAAATACAAAATCCCAAACCCAAAAACCGAAAATTACCTAAACTTGCTTACTATTGAACCAAATATCTTCATCAATTGGGTAGATTCATCTATTAATTCTTCCTTTTCTCTCATTTGTCCATCTAAAGGCTCACTTAAAACTAGCCAGTATCTGCTTTCCTTAGTTTCTTTTCTCGATATTTTTATCCTCATTAAAAAATCTTTCTTACTCAAAGATTCTTCGGCTTCGATATAATTAGCCCCCACTGAACCAGCTGATCTAACTAATTGTTTGCCCACTTCCAGATTAGTTATTACCTTTTCTAGCTGTTTTACATAGCTAAATACTTTTCTACTAAAAACCAAGGTTCTTTCCCCCAAATCATATGGTTTTGAATTTTGGGTTTGGTTAATTTGGGTTTGTTTAGGATTTAGAGTTTCGAGTTTAGGGTTTATCAATTAAAATCCCTCCTTTCTACCCTAATAGACGTAGAAAGGAGGGAAGTCTAACGAATAAAATTATTATTGCAATGTTATCCAAACAATAATTTTACCTTCACCATTTTTTAAAGATTCCATCGCTTTTCCCAATACCATGCCTGGTTTTAGCTTATTTATATCTGCCTTCATGGCATAACCGGGTTTATTGGAAGTAACTAATAAATCTCCTATTTCAATCGGGCCATTTTCCGTGTTAACTTTGCATAACACGCGCCCAACTAAGGCAATCGGCTTCTTATCTTTGATGGTAGTGATTTCTTCCGTAGTCGTATCCCCTCCAATTACCATCGCCGCAGTTTCCAGGTCAGAAACAATACCCGAAACAAGGGGGTCGTAAGACTTCTGGCTGCGTCTCATCCTCACCTTTGCTTCTTTATCTATACAAACCACATCTCCGAGCTCTAAATCTTTTTCCTTTCTCACGGGAGTAACTTCCGCCAAATCATAATACGCAGCACCGGGACTACCAGCCCAAAGACGACGGATAGTAAGATCTTCGTATCCTAAAACTGCGCCAGTTACAGAATCCACCCGATGAAGTTTAAGGAAGTTAGTAGGCGGAATTCCTACGGGAACAGCAGGGCCATGGCTCAAACTCCAGGTACTTGACCCATCAGAAGCCGAGCCCATAATATCACCAACAACATGTAATCTTCGGAGGGGTTGCTTCGTCCCAATGCCCACGAAGCCTTCTACCAATAAATTTGGATTTGCCACGCTGACATCAGTAGAACCAACTGGACAAGGAGGATCCCAACATACAGTAGCACGACTAGAATAAGTAAGTCCTATCGCTTCCCTCACCGACCTTAATTCTTGGTAACTCCCATATGGCGAAGGATAATAAGTAGTGATGGTAATATCTTCAGCAAAAACAAAGGTCAAACAAAAAAATAAAAACAAAGAAATTAAAAAAATATTTTTTAATAATCTAGGCATCTCTACCTCCTCCAAGGTTAATTTTATTTATTATAATTCATCCACTTTACCCTGTCAAACGAATATTTTGCTTTGTAGGGGGCTGACCTATTGACCTATCTTGACATTACTAATAAATTATGTTAGATTTAACCATTATGGAAGACTTAAATAAATTAAAAGTTGAACTTGAGCGCACTAAGATTGAGTTAAGGATCCTTTATGAGATCTCTAATGCCATGCGCACCACTTTAAAATTAGATGAAATCCTCTATATCATCCTGACGGGTGTAACTGCGCATACCGGATTGGGATTTAACCGCGCCATACTTTTTTTAGTAAATGAAAAAGAGCAGCTCATCGAGGGTAAAATGGGCATCGGACCGGAAAACGGAGAAGAAGCGAACATTGCCTGGACCAGAATCGAAGAAGAAAAAATGGACCTTGAAGATTTAATCGGCGCCTTTAAAAACTCCGGCGCGGTCTTAGAGTCGGGCTTTAACCGCCAGGTCAGGGATCTAAAAGTATCGGTGTTTGATAAAAATGAAAATCCGCTGGCTTTGACGGTATTAGAAGGCATGCCTCTACATTTATCCGGACAAACTCTTCATCAATACCGTAATTCACCGGTAATTCAGGC
>JAPLMA010000063.1 GCA_026387255.1 Candidatus Omnitrophota bacterium
TTGATTTTATGCGCTCCGGTATGTAAAAGATCTTCTCGTTTTAAATAAACCTTTTTTATTCCTAAATATCGGCTTAAGTTATTAGCTAAGTACAACGGAGTGGGACGGCCGGCATACTCGCGAAGATAAAAGTCAAGTTCCTGAGCAAATTTTTTATCTTTCTTGGCTTTAGCATACTCATTTTCTAATTCATCCAGGGCATAAATCAACGTCTCCGGGACAAATCTTCCCCCAAAAGAACCAAAGTGCCCGCTTTTATCCGGTAGTTTATTTTTCATTTTTTTTAGAAAGTAATTCTTTGATAATCTCTTAATGAATCATTACTCAAAAACTCTTTAAAACTTCGAAATCCTTCCCCTAAATCATTAAACATCACCTGCGCATCATGAGGAGTAAAAGGTAAATTAAAATGCGGCAGATTTGTTTGCCAAGCCATCATTTTATACATTAAAGCATTATAAGCAAAAGAAACAAGATAAATAAAAACGACACTTAATAAAACAAAAACCACTAAAGCAATCAGGCAACCAAACAGACAATTTAGGGCTTTATTCTTTTTCTTTAAGAACTCACCGCAATGTTTACATTTTATCGCTTCATCCTGAATATCCTCTGCACAAAACGGACATTTTTTCATAGTATTCTTATTTTAGCGGGTCCTGTCGAGCCTTGTTTTCGCCGCATGACGCGGCGAAAATCAAGTCTCGCCACCCGCTAAAATTATACAGCCCTAGCTACTTGAATAAACTTTCCAATCTTACGCTGATCCTTCTTGCCAGGCTTTAATTCTACTCCGGTTGAAACATCGACCCAATCAGGTTTTAATAATTTAACTGCTTGCCTAACATTGCCCGCAGTTAATCCTCCGGATAAAAATACAATCGGTTTTATTGTAGCGGCTTGCGCCAGTATTTTCCAGTTAAATTTATTCCCTGTTCCGCCCAACTTAGTCTTTGAAAAACTGTCAAATAAATAAGCAAATGTTTTATATTGAGATATGCCTTCTAAATCCTTTTTTTTGCTAATTCTAAATGCCTTGATAACTTTATAGCCTGGAAATTTTATACAATATTCGGGCGATTCTTTACCATGAAACTGTAACATATCTAAACCACAAAGTTTGGCAATTTTTTTTACGCTTGAAGCTTTCTGATTAACAAAAACTCCTACGCGCTTAATTTTCTTCGGCAAAATTCCTGATATATTTGCTGCTTTATTCGGTTGGATATAGCGCGGGCTTTTTTTATAAAAAACAAATCCTAAAGCATCTGCGCCGGAAAAAAAACTGCATAAAGCATCCTCTAAATTAGTAATTCCACAGACCTTTACTTTTACCAACCCATTACCTCTTCTACTTTTCTTTTAATATCCACTGCCTCCATGAAGGCAGTGCCAATTAATACCGCGCTGGCCCCAAGAATCTTCAAAAATAAAACATCCTGAAAATTCTTTATCCCGCTCTCCACCACCACGATCTTTTCTCTGGGAATTAAAGGAAATAATTTTTCCGTAATCTTAAAATCAATCTCTAGGGTACGTAAAGACCGGTTATTAATTCCGATGATCGGAACTTTTAAACTTAAGACTTTCTTGAGCTCTCTTTCATCATGTACTTCCACCAGATAATCCAGGCCTAAACTATCAGCAATCTGCATTAACTCAACCAGTTTATCCTTAGTCAATAAATCCGCAATCAATAAAATCCCATCCGCTCCATAATAACGTGACTCATAAACCTGATAGTCTTCTAAAATAAAATCTTTTCTCAAAATCGGACCGGTAAATATATTCTTTACCTGGTTTAGGTAAGCCAGGTTACCGCTAAAAAAATCCTCCTCCGTTAATACGGAAACTGCCTGCACACCGGCCTCTTGATAAAACCGGCCAATCTCCTCTAAATTAAAATTCTGACGAATAATTCCGCCAGAAGGTGAAGCCTGTTTAATCTCAGCAATCAGCGCGATCTGCTTAGACTTGCTAATTGCCTCTTTAAAGCCCCGCGTTGCCGGCAAACCGGCTAATTTAGCGATTAAATCCTCCTGGCTGAGCTGCTGCTTAGCTAAAATAATTCTCTCTTTCTTTTTTGCCACAATTTGTTTTAAGATATCCGGCATTATTGTGAATACTCCTTTAATTTTTCAAGTTTTTCCAATGCGGCTTTAGAATCAATAGATTCCTCCGCCAGCCTTATTCCTTTAGCGATCGTCTCCGCTTTATCCGCCGCATATATAGCGCAACCGGCATTAAACAAAACAATATCCCGCCGGCTCCCTGGCTTACCCGCCAAAATGTCCTGAGCAATTTTTACATTCTCATCGATTGAGCCGCCTAATAAATCATTCAAACTGGCCCGCTTAAAACCAAAATCCTCCGGAACAATCTCATAATCTTTTATCCGGCCGCCGGTAACTTCGGTAACAAAGGTCTTATCTGCCGTCGTTACTTCATCCAGGCCATCCGCGCCATGTACGACTAAAATATGCTTTGAACCTAAATTATGCAAGACTTCTGCCAATGGCCTAACCCAGACTTTAGAATATACGCCGATTAATTGATTAGTGGCCCGCGCCGGATTAATGAGCGGGCCTAAAATATTAAAGATAGTTTTCTGCGCGATTTGTTTTCTTGCCGGCATAACCTGGCGCATAGCCAAATGTAAGTTTGGAGCAAACAGAAAAGCAATTCCTATTTTATAAAGGCATTTTTTAATCTTCTCCGTATCCATGTTAATTTTAACGCCCAGGGCTTCTAAAATATCCGCACTGCCGCATTTACTGGATACTGAACGGTTACCGTGCTTTGCCACCGTCACCCCGGCACCACTGGCCACCAATGCGGTAATAGTGGAAATATTAAAAGTGCCTAACTTGTCTCCCCCGGTTCCGCAGGTATCCAGGATATTAGGTTTATCGACGATAATCGGCTCAACATATTCAAGCATCACATTTACCGCCGCAGTTAATTCTGC
>JAPLMA010000042.1 GCA_026387255.1 Candidatus Omnitrophota bacterium
AAAATTATATTTCTGGATGAACCGACCTCAGGAGTTGATCCGATCACCCGCGCTAATTTCTGGGGGATTATTAAAGCATTGGCTAAACAGGGAGTAACGGTTTTTATTACCACACATTATATGGATGAAGCAGAAAATTGTAACCGCATGGTGTTAATTTATCATGGGACAATTATTGCCATGGGTACTCCAGAAGAGATGAAAAGTGACTGTATGAAAAATGAAGTGCTTGAAATCACTTTACCCGATGCTCAAAGCTGGCTTGAGAAATTAAGCCAGGTAGAAGGGGTTAAGGAGGCAGCGCTTTTTGGATCAAATATTCACGCGGTTGTTTATGATAGCTTTAAGGCCATGCCAATAATAAAAGAATTCTTGCAAAATGAAAATGTAAAGGGATCTACTGTAAAGAAAATTATTCCTTCATTGGAGGACGTATTTGTTTCAGCAATAGAAGAATATGATCAAGCAGAGCCTAAAAAGAATTAAAGCAGTAGCGCATAAAGAATTTGTGCAGATTAAGCGCGACGCGCGTAGTTTAGGGTTGGCGTTGGCGATTCCCATATTCATGCTTTTGATTTTTGGTTATGGGCTTTCTCTGGATATTGACCAGGTACATACGCTTATCTGGAACCAGGATTCTTCTTCAGAAGTAACTCGCGAATTTTTACTTAATTTTCAAAACTCCAAGTATTTCAAAATAATCGGTTATACAGATAATTACCGGGATATTCAAAAAAAAATTGACAATGGACAAGTTATGATGGCCTTGATTATTCCTAAAGATTTTTCGCATTATATTCAAGCGGGTAAAGAGGCGCCTTTACAATTAATTGTCGATGGTAGCGATGCTAATACGGCTACGATTGCCATGGGATATGTGCGCACAGTTGTTTCAAATTATAACGTTAATCTTTTGAGTAATCTTTTTGCTCGGCATGGCTTAAATCCAGTCAAATCGGTAAATGTTCATCCTCGGATCTGGTTTAATATGGGTTTAGTCAGCACTTGGTTTATTGTTCCCGGGGTTATTGCGATGATTATTATGATTATTTCAGCATTACTGATTTCGGTTACCATTGCTCGTGAATGGGAGAGAGGGACGATGGAACAATTGATTTCTACCCCGGTAAAAGGATACGAGCTGATTATCGGTAAGTTTATACCGTATTTTATAATTGGATTTTTTGATCTTGCGGTGGGAGTATTTATGGCCCAGTTTCTATTCGGAGTACCTTTTAGGGGCAGCTATGTGTTACTTATAATTTTAAGTTCTTTATTTATAACCGGAGCTTTGGCTCAAGGAATATTAATTTCGGTTGCTTCTAGAACGCAGCTCATGGCGAGTCAACTGGCGAGTATTTCCACGCTTATACCGACCATGTTATTGAGCGGTTTTATTTATCCGATTTTTAATATGCCAAAATTTGTGCAGGTATTCACTTATTTTATCCCGGCGCGTTATTATATTACTGTATTAAGGGATTTGTTTCTTAAAGGTAATGGCATCGCGACGATTTGGGATGAGGCGCTTTTTCTATTTCTTTTTGCTTGCGTTATGTTTCTTTTTGCGGTTGGGAGATTTAAGAAAAAAGTAGCTTAAATTAAAGGTGCTTAATTCCCACTGTGTGGGATTTCACTCTAGACCAAAACTTAAGGTGTTCAATGTTTGAGCGGGCGAAAGCGATTTTTATAAAGGAATTTAAACAGATCTTTCGCGATCCGCGGATGCGCACCATAATTTTTATCTCTCCGCTTATCCAGATCATATTGTTTGGTTATGCGGCGAATAAAGATATTACTTATGTGCCGACGGCTATTTATGACCAGGATAATACTTCGCAAAGCCGCCAGCTGTTGCGCCGGTTTACTTACTCTAAATATTTTATTCCCGAGCAATATATTTATAATGCGCAAGAGCAAAATTTTGTTTTGGATAAAGGTAAAGTTGATGTGGTTATCCGCATTGACCGTGGATTTGGCCGCAATCTGGTGGCGAATAAAGACGCCAATGTGCAGTTAGCTTTTGATGGCACGGATTCAAATACCGCGATGATTGTTATGGGTTATGCCAATACAATAATCGGTAATTATCAGCAAGAGCTGCTTAAAAATAAAGCCGAAAGCGCGGGTTTTATAAATTCTGTGCCGAGCGTGGATCTTAAAGATCGCGCCTGGTTTAATGGAAATCTCATTACCAGAAATTATTATCTACCGGGGGTAATCGCGACTATTGTCACGATGATGTCTCTTTTGCTAACGGCGATGGCCATCGTTAAAGAAAAGGAGATTGGCACTATGGAGCAGCTCATCGTTAGCCCGTTAAGGCCGCTAGAGCTGATTATTGGCAAACTTATGCCTTTTGCGATGATTTCGCTAGTGCAAATTCTTCTGATTACTACATTGGGAGTATTTTGGTTTCATTTACCACTAAAAGGCAATGTTTTTTTTCTGCTGTTTTCTACTTGCATATATTTATTTACTACTTTGGGGATTGGTTTGTTTATTTCTACGATATCCGCAACTCAACAGGAAGCAAATATGTCAGTTTTTCTTTATTATCTGCCTACGGTTTTACTCTCGGGATTCGCTTATCCGATATCGAATATGCCGGTAGTTATTCAATGGTTTACCATTTTTAATCCGATGCGTTATTTTATGGTCGTGATTAGAAGTATTTTTTTAAAAGGCGTGGGTCTAGAGGTTCTTTGGCCGCAACTTCTGCCACTTTTAGCGATTGGCATTGTAGTGATTACTTTAAGTTCTCTGCGTTTCCGCAAAGGATTAAGCTAACATGTTGAATAGATCAAAAAGAATATTTATTGTTTTAATAATCATGGTTATTTTAATTATTTTAGCCGTATTGTTATTTACAATATTTTTTGATCAGGCAATAATTGTAAGGAAGGATACGATTTATCATATTCAATCTAATCAGAAAGTAGTCGCGCTTACCTTTGATGATGGCCCGTCGCCTATCTGGACTCCCCAGATATTAGATGCGCTTAAGGCAGTTAATGTTAAGGCAACATTTTTTATGCTGGGTATGCATGTTCAGAGATATCCGGAAATCGCCAGGCGTGTAGCCGATGAGGGCCATGAAATAGGTAACCATACCTATGATCATCATGGGCTAATTTATTATAAACCGGAAGAATTGAATCGGCAAATTAAGGATACGGAGAGAGTAATTCTGAATGTTACGGGGGAAAAAACCAAGTATTTTAGGCCGCCGAAAGCCTGGATTACCGGGCAGGAAAAAAAGCAGTTAATTGATCTGGGCTATGAGACTGTATTATGGTCGTTAAATTCCAAGGATTGGGTTACTTTTGATGATCGCTATATTATAAAGTATATATTGCACCATCTGCGTCCGGGAGATATAATTCTTTTTCACGATAGCGGAGGAGTATTTAGGCCTGAAGGTGGGAATCGTAAAGAAACGGTAAAAACCATCCCGCATTTAGTCCAGCTCTTAAGAGAGCGCGGATATAGATTTGTAACCATTAGCGAACTGTTGAAATTACAGATAAAAAAATGAAAGATAGCAAAGACATAAAGCAGATCGTTATTCTTTTGCTGCTTGCTTATTTTTGTTTTATGTTCGGGAATGGGTTAATTAGCCTGACTATTCCGGATGAGGTTTTTTATGCCCAGACGGCTAAAGAGATGTTGCAGCAACATAGTTGGATGACTCCGTATTTATTCGGCCAGCCGCAATTTGAAAAACCCATATTTCTTTATTGGCTGCTTAAGCTGGGGTTTTTAACTTTCGGAATAAATAGTTTTGCCGCCAGATTTTTTCCGTCCCTGTTTGGGATGATTGGCGTAGTGGCGGTTTATTTACTGGGTAGAATAGGGTTTAAAGACAAACAAAAAGCATTTATTTCTGCTGTTGTATTAATGACTTGCGGACTCTATTTAGGTCTAGCGCGTACGGTATTTACCGATTTGATTTTTGGGGTATTTATTCTTTTGGCTTTATTATCTTTTTATGGGGGTTATATTTTTGAAAAAATAAAAGGAACGGGTATATGCTTATTTTTTATTTTTTCTGCACTTGCGGTTTTGACTAAAGGCCCGCTGGGGCTGATCATTCCTGGTCTAACCGTAGCCAGTTTTTTATTTATCAAAAAAAATGTAAGATTCTTAATTAATCGTTATTTTGTTTGGGGGTTATTGGTGTTTTCTTTGATCTGTTTGCCTTGGTATGTTCTGATGTTTAAGCTTTACGGTAATAATTTCATCCGGGAGTTTTTTTACAATGATCACTTTAGGAGAATTATTGAAGCAGAACATCATGGAAACGATACCTGGTATTTTTACCCTTTTTCCATGGTCAGCTGTATTTTTCCTTGGAGCGTATTTTTAGTTATTTCCCTGTTTTCTTTGCCCAAGCATCTAAAGCAAAAGAACAATCTCTTTTATATATTCTTACTTTGTTTAGTTACGGTTGTTTTCGTGGTTTTTCAGTCAGCGCATTCTAAATTAATTAGTTATATTTTTCCGCTATTTCCGGCTTTGGCTTTGTTTACCGGTGGTTTTATTGCTGACCTGCTCGTGCAAGAGAAACCCAGCCGACTGGTTTATTCGGCCCTGTTATTTAGTTTATCTTCTATTTTTTTAGTTCCTGCCGCTTTAATTGTTGTTTCCATAGGGTTTAAAGATTATTTGACCAGTTATCTCAGTTGGCCAGGGATGCTTAATTTGTTTATTTTTATTTTCTTGGTTTATGGACTGTTTATGCTTTTTTGGATACTTCGAAAAAAGTTATTAAAAAGTATTTATGGCGTAGCTTTGTTTGTTCCGCTAATGCTTTATCTGATTGCTTTTTTGCATCAGGATATTGAGCCGTATCTTTCCCCTAAAAAAACTTGTGAATATTTGCTTAAGAATTATAAAATTGATAATATTATTTTAAGTTCTAAGTTTTTTGTGCGCGGGGTCAAATATTATACCGATAAAGAGGTAGCGGTAATTGATATGCCGGGTACGCCTTTTTTTAGCGCGCATCCAATACCTTTTTTAAATACGCCGGATAA
>JAPLMA010000097.1 GCA_026387255.1 Candidatus Omnitrophota bacterium
TCCTGCTCGATCATTTCGCATATTATGTGGGCAATCGTAATGTGCGCTTCCTGAATCCTGGCGGTTATTTTAGATGGAACAACCAAAGATACATCAGCGAGTTTTACAATATCCCCTCCGTCTCCGCCGCTTAAAGCTACAGTTTTAATTCCCATTTTCTTGGCCTGTTTAATCCCTAAAGCTACATTTTTTGCTTTCCCGCTGGTAGATATCCCCCACACCACATCATTCTTTTTGCCCAGCGCTTCGACCTGCCGCGAAAAAACCACATCATAACCATAGTCATTAGCCAGCGAAGTAAGTATCGAGGTGTTCGTGGTTAAAGCAATACTCGCTAATGCCGAACGATCCTTCTTAAAACGGCCGACCAGCTCAGCGGCAATATGTTGGCTATCGCTAGCTGAACCTCCATTGCCAAAAACGATTACCTTGCCATCTTTTTTCAGGCAATCAATCATCAATTGCGCAATCTGTGCGATTTGATCAATCTGATTGCGTAGGATTTCTTCTTTAACCTGTATGCTTTCTAAAAGTATATCTTTTATTTTTTCGCGCATTTTTTCTTCCTCCGCGTAGAGGACACCCGCGCAATTCCAATTAGCACAGGGTGCCTTCCCGAATTAATTACCCAAAAAATACTTTGGCAATATTGTAAAGCTCCATATCCACTGTTTTTAAAGCCTTCACTGCCTCTTCTAGAGGCACATCAATAATCTTGGTGCCAGCCAATGCTACCATTTTCCCAAATTTTTTATCAATGATCAATTCTACGGCTTTTACTCCAAAACGCGTACCTAATACACGGTCAAAAGCAGTGGGTGAACCACCTCTTTGGATATGCCCTAAAACGCTCACTCGGGTTTCAAAACCGGTTCTTGCTTCGATTTTCGCGGCCAAATCCTCGCCTATACCTCCCAGCCTAACATGGCCAAAAGCATCTAACTTTTTTTCCTGAGTAACCATGGCGGCATCCTTAAACTGAGCACCCTCAGAAACCACAATAATGCTAAAGGTCTTGCCTCTAGCGTGTCTTTTTTTAATCACTGCACAGACCTCATCCAGATCAATGGGAATTTCTGGAATTAAAATCATATCCGCCCCTCCGGCGATACCGGCCTCAATAGCAATCCAGCCTGCGTGCCTGCCCATCACTTCGGCCACCATAATCCGATGATGACTTTCAGCGGTTGTATGTAAACGGTCAATACACTCCATGGCCACACTTAAAGCAGTATCAAAACCAAAAGTATAATCCGTGGAAGACAAATCATTATCAATGGTTTTAGGAACTCCCACGATATTGGACAAGCCGTCTTTGACCAACTTAGAAGCAACCCCCAGGGTATCTTCCCCGCCCACTGCCACCAAAGCATCTAAACCTATTTGCTTAAAGTTATCCTTAACCTTTTGCAAATCGCCTTCCTTTTTATACGGATTAGTACGGCTCGTCCCCAAAATGGTTCCACCTTTAGGTAGGATACCTGAAACTGTGTCAATATTCAAAGGCACAGTATCATTTTCCACTAACCCCTTCCAACCATTTTTAATGCCGATGATTTCATAACCTGCCAGTAAGGCTTTGCGCACCACTGCTCGAATAACCGGATTTAACCCCGGGCAATCACCACCCCCTGTGAGAATACCAATTCTTGCCATTCTCTATTCCTCCTTAAACCCTTCCATACCCACTAAAAGGTATTGTTGAACGATCTTCTTTCTCAAAATCCTTCTTTCTACGGTTATCTTTTTCATCATGAGCGATCTTGGCGACATGGATCCTAATAATAATCTGCTCATCAACGCCTAAAACCTCTTGAATTTTAGATTTAGTTATATCTTGAAGGCGGCTGGTCAACTCTGGAATATTCGCCTCCGAACGTAAAACCACGCGCATTTCGACAATAATGCCTTTTTTATTCGCCACGACATTTGGCCTTAACTCTTTGACCTCCGGAATTATGCCTGCCAGCCGGCGGATTAAATCCTCTACCGCTGAGAGAGAAATAGTTACTTGCCCGCTAGAAGTAGTAAAAGCAATTGTTTTTTCCCTCTGGAATTTACCCAAAATAATCTGGGCAAAAGAAAAACTAATTAAAATTAAAAACGCTCCAAAAAGCCCCATAATTACCCGGTAATTATGGTTACTCTGAGAGAAAGTAAGTAAATTATTAATATCCACAGGCAAGAGTAAGTTTAATGAAAACACAATCAACGCCAAACCAATTACCATAATCATCACCGCGTAAAATACAATCCCTAAAACAGTAAAGAATCTCCTGACTTAGCCCCTTTCTATGCCCTGCACATTTACATTAATTTCTTTAACGGAAAGATTGCTCATCTTCTCTAATGCCAACCGCACATTCTCCTGAACACGACTAGCAATTTCCGGAATATTATAACCATATTTAATAATTAAAGGTATCTGAACTCTAACCTCTTCATTCTTAGAGATATCCACTTTGATCGCCGAAAAATTTTTTTTACCCAATAACTCCGCTAAACCGCTCTTTAAATCCCTGCCCACTCTTTTAACCCCTTCAATCTCAATCGAGGCAATCGAAGATATCGATGAGATTACATTTTTATGTATCCTTAAGACTCCTAATTCATTCCGCGATTCATCACGATTCATTTATTCACTCCTCCAGTTGGAGGACACCCGCGCAATACCAATTAGCGCGGGGTGCCTTATTAACATCAGGTATCCTTGCCTTCATTCACCAAAAGATCCTGCACAAAATGCGTAGAGATATCACCCTTTTTAAATAACGGATTATCCATCAATTTAAGGTGAAAAGGTATCGTCGTCTTAATCGGAGCGATGTAAAATTCACTTAAGGCCCGGCGCATAGTTTTAATTGCTTCCTGGCGATTATTCCCATGCACAATCAGTTTAGCCACCAGCGAATCATAATAAGCAGGCACCTCATAACCGGCGTAAATATGCGTATCCACGCGCACATTCGGGCCTCCGGGAATAATTAATGCTTCAATCTTTCCGGGCGAAGGCATAAAATTATTATCCGGATCTTCCGCATTAATCCGACATTCAATTGCCGCCCCTCTAAGCTGAATATTATCCTGGCTAAACTTGAGTTTCTCACCAGCAGACACCCGGATCTGCTCTTTAATCAGGTCAATGCCGGTAACCATTTCGGTAACCGGATGCTCAACCTGAATTCGCGTATTCATCTCCATAAAATAAAAATTACCGGTTTTTTCATCCAGTAAAAATTCAATCGTACCACAACTAAGGTAATTAATGGATTTCATTCCCTTTAAAACCATTTCCGTTAATTTACGGCGCATCTTACTGTCAACCACCGCAGAAGGTGATTCTTCCAAAAGCTTCTGATGCCTACGCTGAATACTACAATCTCTTTCACCAAG
>JAPLMA010000033.1 GCA_026387255.1 Candidatus Omnitrophota bacterium
CAGGCAGGAAAAACCGTTTATGCCTTGAATCTTGGCTTAAGCCTTAATCGTGAAACGCATAAATCAGTAATTATTTTAGACATTTTATCTCAAGGTAAGACGCATACTTTGCCGCAAAAGCTTGAAATCCAGCAGCCACCGGTATTTGATTTATCTTCTGCTTTGGATATCTATACTTTGCCCAAAGATTTTATTTCTAAAAGTAACTTTGGCGTAGATTTATTTTGTTTTTATTACCAAGAGAACAATGACTCCTGCCTTAAAAGGTTAATCGAAATATTAAGTATTTTGGTTAATGATTATCATTATATTATTCTGGATTTGCCTGCGGCGATGGATCGTTCAATCATCAGCATGCTTAATCAAAGTGATCTGATTCATATCTTGAGTAGTCCGGACCCCTGTGATTTAAAACGAACGAATAATCTGATCACGCACTTGAAAACGGATTTTGATTTTGATGCAGTTAAAATAAAGACTATTATTAATGAATATAAACTATCTAAGATCGATCATCGTGACCAGCTAGAAATTTTGGGCCAGGATATTTTCGCTACCATTCCTAAGATAAAATTTGATGCTCCGGTGCGTTTGATTATTGATGCGCCGGATTGCGAATATTCCCAGTCCGTCAGGCGCATTGGGCGGCAGTTAGGGGATTGTCTGGTAGGTTTAGTACTCGGGGTAGGGGTAGGGTATGGTTTTTGTCATGTGGGGGTATTAAAGGTTATTGAGGAGGAAAATATTCCGATTGATATTATCGTCGGCTCCAGTATTGGCTCACTAATTGCCAGCCTTTGGGCGGTCGGTAAAAGTAGCAGTGAAATTTTAGAGATCTTACGGGAGTTTAGAGAGCCTAAGCATATTTGGGGTTTAATCGACATAACTTTTCCACGCTTGGGTTTTATTAAAGGTAATAAATTATACCGGTTTTTAAAGAAACATTTGGGGAATAAAACTTTTTATGATGTAAAACTTCCCTTAAAAATAATTGCTTCTGATGTGCGCAAGAAAGAACCGAAGATTTTAGACAAAGGGCTCTTAGTTGATGCTATAATGGCTAGTTGTTCCATGCCGGGGGTGTTTGCGCCTTTTAAGTTTTCCCGTCGTATGGAGTTAGGTGAGAGCGGGATCCCGCAAGATGCGGGAAAGGAAGATGTGCTTTTTGATGGAGGGGTGACTTACCCTTTACCCACTGAGCCTTTAATGCAGATGGGGATCAAAAAGATTATTGCGGTTAATGTTACTCCTTCCCGGGAGGATATTTTAAAACAGCTAAAAAAACTTAAAGAAAAAGTTCCTTCGGAATCAAGCGGGGAGATTCAGAAAATCAGGCGCCCGGGTTTGTTTGGCCGTCTGAAGAATCTGTTTAGCTTTAACATCGTAGATATTATTTTTAGTAGTGTTGAGGTATTACAGTCTGAGCTGGCCAGGCGGGAAGGTGAGTTGGCGGATATTGTTTTACATCCGGATACTACAGGTTTATTCTGGTTGGAGTTACATAAGGCTGATGAATTTGCCAAGCGCGGAGAGGCTGAAGCGCGTAAACACCTAGATAAAATTTGGCAGTTGGTTAATGAATAATAAAAATCTAAGTAGAGTAATGTTTCCTCCTCGCGGGAACTTGAGGGTCATTTTCCCCCAAGCGCCGGAGGCTGGGGAAAAATGAGGAGGAGTTATGAAAAAAAGTTCGTTATTTACCCTAACTACTACATTCTATATTCTATCTACTGTTTTATCGGGGTGCGCAACAGTTAAAGAGATGGGTAAAGGTTTTATTGGGGTATCTACGCAGGTTTTAGTCCAAAAGCGTAAGGATGCCTTAAAAAAATCTTTTGCTCTAGGATATAATGATTGTTATGTTAAGGTTAAGAATATCTTGAATTTGAAGGAGAGAGAGTCATATATATATGCAGATGATTTTAAGAATAAAATGATCGCTATTTATTTTTCTTCAACGGATACTACTCCCGTAGGAATATTTTTTACCGAGGAAACCGGGCTGAATACTTTAATTGAAATATCCAGCCCGAGTATTTATGCTAAAGAGGAAATCGCAAACAGAATCTTTGCTGGTTTGATTAAGGAGAAGAGCGTTGATGCTAAAGAAAAAACTAACAATTAGTGATTTGATTAAAGTTTGCCACCGCGTTGCTAAAAGTAAGGGCTGGTGGGATGATACGCGTAATGACGGAGAGTTGATTGCGCTTATGCATTCTGAATTATCCGAAGCATTGGAGGCAATGCGTAGTCATAATAAGGATAATAACCTGGCGGAGGAGTTGGCAGATTGCTGTATTCGTATATTTGATTATTGTGGTTCGCGAAAAATAGATTTGCAAAAAGCGTTATTAAAGAAAATCGAATATAATAAAACCCGGCCTTATCGACACGGGAAAAAGTTTTAAGTAAAACAATATTCCCTCTCCCTCGCGGGAGCTTGAGGGTCATTTTTCCCCAAGCGCCGGAGGCTGGGGAAAAATGAGGAGGAAGAATGCCATACGATAGCAGCTTGGATACACAGGTGTTTACGCGTTTTTGGGAGAATGATTCCGGTAAGATTGTAGTTAGCGTTTACTCTTATAATAAGGGTCTTAAAAAGATTCAAATCGTTAGAGAAGTAAAAGATAGGAATGGCGAGTATGCTTTTGCAAAACTTGGGCGCTTGGTAAAAGAAGAAGCTGAAGGTATATTACCGTTAATCCAGGAAGCGCTTAAAACTATGTAGCAAAATGATGAAGCTGAAAGAAAAGAGGGAGAGTTGGGGGTCGCGCCTGGGAATTATTATGGCTGTGGCCGGTTCAGCCATTGGACTGGGAAATTTTTTGCGTTTTCCGGCTAAAGCTGTTGCTAACGGCGGGGGAGCGTTCATGATTCCCTATTTTGTTTCTCTGTTGTTTTTAGGAATACCTCTGATGTGGATCGAATGGACTCTGGGCCGTTACGGAGGTGGATTTGAGCATGGTACTGCCCCCGGAATATTCCATAGCCTCTGGCAAAAAAACCGCTTTATTAAATATTTTGGAGTCATCGGAATATTTGGTCCATTGGTTATCTTTATCTATTATATTTTTATTGAATCCTGGACTTTAGCTTACAGCTTCTTTGCTTTAACCGGTAGGTATACCACTCTCCTAGATCAGCATTCCTTACGTAGTTTTTTGGTCGGTTTTCAAGGGCTACAGAAGAATCAGTATTTTAACGGTATAGCCACTGCTTACTTATTCTTTATAATTACATTTCTATTGAATATTTGGGTAATTTATTATGGGATAAAAGGGGGGATAGAAAAGCTCTGTAAGTGGGCAATGCCGCTATTATTTATTTTTGGCGTAGTGCTAATGATCAGAGTGTTTACTTTGGGGGTTCCGGATTTAAGCAGGTCGGGTTGGAATGTTTCCGCAGGGTTTGGTTTTTTATGGAACCCGGATTTTTCTGCGCTTAAGTCTGCTAAAATCTGGCTAGAGGCAGCCGGGCAGATATTTTTTACACTTAGCGTGGGTATTGGGGTAATTCTTACCTACGCCAGTTACCTGAAGAAAGCTGACGATGTAGTGCTTGCCGGGCTTGCTGCTTCGGCCACTAATGAAGTTGCCGAAGTCGTCCTTGGGGCAAGTATAATTATTCCGGCGGCATTTGTATTTTTTGGACCGGTGGATATTAAAACCATTGCTCAGTCCGGCGTATTTAATTTAGGTTTTGTAACTATGCCGCTGGTTTTAAATAAATTGCCTTGGCCGCAGTTTTTTGGATTCTGCTGGTTTTTTCTATTATTTCTAGCCGGGATTACCTCTTCGGTTTCTCTGGCCCAGCCGGCGGTGGCTTTTCTGGAAGATGAGTTTAATATTAAAAGAAAGCGCGCCGTTTCGATCTTTAGCATAGTTTCTTTTGTTTTATGCCAGCCGGCGATATTTTTCCTTGGCCGCGGAGTAGTTGATGAATTAGATTTTTGGGGCGGCACATTTTTTCTGGTAGTTTTTGCTACAATTGAAACTGTGCTTTTTGTTTGGGTATTCGGTATGGATCGCGCCTGGGAGGAGATGCATAAAGGCGCACAGATGACCATCCCGAAGGTTTATAAATTTATTATTAAGTATATTACTCCTTTATTTTTATTTATTATATTAGGCATGTGGTTTGCGCAAGAATGGTTACCAATAATTATGATGAAGAATGTTGCCGGGCAAGATAAACCGTTTATCTTTGCTACGCGCTTAGGTTTATTGCTGTTATTTATAATTTTAGCGGTTTTAGTCAAGATTGCCTGGCGTTCTAGATACCCCCGGCAGGAGGAATATAAATGAAATTATCCGGATGGATATTTTTGATTATTTCTTGGGGATTAATTATTGGTCTAGCGGTTTTTTGCTTTGCCAAAGTATTTTTTAAAAAAGAAGTAGAATAAAAATAGTATTTAGGAGCTTATTTTTCTCTTTTCTTTTTAAGGAATTTGTGTACAATATATCAAAAGATTAGAGGATTTAAGCCGAGATAGCTCAGTGGTAGAGCGCGGCCCTGAAAAGGCCGGCGTGGGGGGTCCGATTCCCTCTCTCGGCATTTTGATTTTTCTCCTTAGTGCCATTAGAAAGAGGGGGCAAGAGAGCCAATGGGAATGATATAATTAAGAAAAGGGTAAGTTGATGAAGAAAGCTAAGCTTGCAATCACAAAAGAGAAATTTTCAAGAATTATCTTCTCAAAGTATTTTCGTTTCTGTTTTATTCTTGCCGGTTTTATTTGCCTGATGGTATTGAGGCAATCCTCAAAAACTTTCGGCGTTTCCTTAGGATATATATATCTTGTTTTGATTTCATTAACCGGTTTTTGGTTTGGTTTAAAAGGAGGGCTAATATCGGCAATATTTGCCGGCGCCATATTCCTCCTGGAAGTAGAGATGCATCCGTATTGGCCGGCAAGGGACCTGGTTTTAAGAGGCGCCGCTTTCAGGTTAAGTGCTTATCTTCTAAGCGGGTTCATTTTAGGCTACGTTTCCGAATTACAGAAAAAATTAAGCCAGGAGATGGAATACTCGGCTTACCATGATAAACTTACCGGGTGTGTAAATTATACCTGGATAGTTGAATTTTTGGAAAAAGAAATTGCCCGCAGCCGGCGTTTTATTAAAGAATTCTCGATAATCCTGATTGATATCGACCACTTTAAGTCAATAAACGATACATACGGACACCTTGTTGGCAATGATGCCCTGGCGGCTTTTGCCAAGGTTATAAAAGATAATTTAAGGAATATGGATATAGTCGGCAGGTACGGTGGAGAAGAGTTTTTGATTATCCTTCCTGAACTCGGTTCTAATGGAGCTTTGGAAGTTTTGGAGAGGATCAGGAGCAAGCTTTCTGAGGCCAGGATAACTTCCCGTCATTTAAAAGAAGGTATAAATATTTCTTTACAATTTAGTGCCGGGCTAGCCTCTTTTCCCTATAACGCGAATAACGCAGGTGATTTGATCAAGCTGGCAGATGATCTTCTCTATCAGGCCAAACAAAAAGGAAGGGATAAAGTGCTTGTGGAGAGGAGAAGATGCATTAGGCTGAAGTCCACGAAAGGCTTAAAAGTGGAAATATTCAGATTGTCCGATAAGGAAAAATTAAAAATTATAAGTATAGAGAATATCTCCGAGCGGGGAATATTGCTTCTTTTCTCGCAGGATTTTACGGAGGAGGAATTTTTATGCCGTATCTCTTTACCCGGGCAGGATTTTACTCCGGAGTTTACTTGCAATGTTGCTTATAAGAATAAGCTGGAAAACGGTGTTTACCGCGCAGGTATTTATTTCGTAGACATTCCTACTTATACCCGAGGAACATTATTCCATTTTGTCCATCAGGGCGAAAGTTAGATTAAGAAAGCATCGCGTTTAAAAAAAATAGCCCGGATCAATTTAGATCCGGGCTATTTTTTTATACCGTAAAATAAAACTTAAATCTTTCTGACATTAGTTGCCTGGTCACCTTTGGGTCCTTGGGTGACCTCAAATTCAACTTCATCGCCTTCTGCTAAAGATTTATATCCTTCTCCAGTGATAGCGCTGAAATGGATGAAAACATCTTTGCCATCTTCAGAAGTAACAAATCCGTAACCTTTTTGATTGCTGAACCATTTCACTTTGCCTTTTGCCATTTTGTTTCTCTCCTCCTTAATTTTCCCGAATTAATGTTCGGAAAATCGATCCTCAAGTCCGCCATTGATTTAGTGGCGGAGGAGGGATCTATGTGTATAAAAAAAATCCGCAAAGCATGATTATTTTTTATAGCTGCTTTGCGGTTTGTACGTGTTACTAATCAATTTCTTTGTTTCTCCTCTAATCTGAACTTATCTGTCATAAATATACCATGAATTACCAATTTGTCAATCGTTTTTTAATGAGCGCTTGCCGTCCGGCAGAATTTTGTAGGAAACAGGCATGCCTGTTTCCTACAGGTCAAAAATTGGTGGGTTAGCATATGATTGACTATTATTCAAGAATTGGTATAATGTTAGAAAAATTGCCGATGTAGCTCAGTTGGTAGAGCAGGACTTTCGTAAAGTCAAGGTCGGTGGTTCGATTCCACTCATCGGCTTAACCTTGTTGTTGCCAGAGGAAGGCAAACTATGGTTCTCTAACTTATGGCCAGATTCCGTAAAGTTTTAAGAAACCGCAGTTTTTTTCTATTATGGCTTGGGCAAATTATTTCCCAGTTGGTGGATAGGCTTGGGCAGGTAGCTTTAGTTGCGCTTGTTTATTCGCGTTCTCCGGGTTCGACAATACAGTTAACGCTGGCTTTTATAATTATAATTTTCCCGGTATTTATTGTTGGTCCGGTTGCCGGTGCTTATGTAGATCGCTGGGATCGCAGGCAAACAATGTACATCTGTGACT
The DNA here is from genome assembly GCA_026387255.1 of Candidatus Omnitrophota bacterium. Classification (GTDB taxonomy): domain Bacteria; phylum Omnitrophota; class Gorgyraeia; order Gygaellales; family Profunditerraquicolaceae; genus UBA6249. The sequence goes on from JAPLMA010000033.1 coordinate 6,876, forward strand.
TGGCACGTGCGGTCCTAGTGTTAGCGATCCCCTTTATCTTGAAATTACGATTCGGGTTTCCTACTACATATCTTGTATTGTTTTTCGTATTTTGCCTGGGGCGTTTCTTTTTACCGGCAAAACTTTCTATAATACCGGATTTAGTGAGCAAAGAAGAATTAGCAATAGCTAACTCGTTAGTTAATACCACTGGCATGATTGCGACCGTGCTGGGTTTTGGCATCAGCGCTATGATAATCAACGCTTGGGGGCCTGAGAGTGGATTCTATATTGACGCGCTTAGTTTTTTAGTTTCAGCAGGATGCATATTATTTATTAAGCTTAAGCGCAAAGCGCGTTTTGACCCTAGCGCTTTAGGGTTGGCAATTGTTCGAGCGATCAGTAAATCTATTACTCAAGAAATAAAAGAAGGAATCTCTTATTTCTTTCGGCTCCCCGATATCAGGTCTACGGCAGGGATATTTTTTATGCTTGCTTCCGGTTTAGGGGCATTTTCAGTTATTTCTATCAGATTTTTGCAGCAGACATTTCAGTCGGGAACTGTGTGGGCTAAGATGTGCGTGCCTTTAGGTTTAGGGCTTCTTTTAGGTTCAATAATCTATGGGAAGTATTGCCAGCGATTTTCTCCTTATAAAATAATCTTTGCTTCTTTATTCGGCAGTGGTATACTTCTATTTGTTTTTATCCTAACCGTTAAGGCTTATCCAGAGATGCTCATCGCGGCCTTGTTTTCTTTAGGGATAGGTTTTTTGGTCGCTCCCGTAATTTCTCTCCCGAATACTATTATCCATTCGGTTAGCGATATTGCGATGATGGGTAAGGTGTTTAGCTCTTTAGAGATTGTTATGCACATAGGTTTTTTTATATTTATGGTGATAAGCAGTTTCTTGGCAGCAATATTTTCTCCCAAAATTATTCTTATGTGGGTAGGGGTTGTCTTCACTATTATAGGCTTAATTGGTTTTGTTAGGAGCAAGAAGCCATGGTTAGATTAGCGGAAAATAAACATTACTCAGAAAATAAATTGACGCAGAGTTTGCCGCTTCCGCCGAGAGTTTATCTTCCTTTAATTCAACATTTAGGCAAAGTTTGTAATCCGCTGGTTAAAGTTGGCGATACGGTTTTCCTTGGGCAGAAGATTGCCAGCGTAGAAGCGCATGTCTATGCTCCTATCCATGCTTCAATATCCGGTAAAGTAATCGCAATCCAAGATTGGCCGCATCCTGTTTTAGGCAGGGCCAAAGCCGTGGTTATCGAAGGTGACGGCCAGGATAGCCTGGCAGAATTTCATTTACCGGATCAGCAAGAGATAGATAAGCTAACGGCGCAGGATTTGAGAAAAATTGTTTTAGAGGCGGGGATTGTGGGGATGGGCGGAGCAAGTTTTCCCACGCACATAAAACTTAATCCGATTAAGCCGTTGCAGACTTTAATTATTAACGGTGCAGAGTGCGAGCCGTAT
>JAPLMA010000051.1 GCA_026387255.1 Candidatus Omnitrophota bacterium
TAGCGAAACGGGACTATTTGTGCGGGAGAATAAGTCTGTTTGTGAAGTTTTTATAGAAGGAGAATGGGTTTCTCCGGAGACCGGCTTTGGCTGCCAAATGCCTATTTCGGCCACAGAGGTGCATTCATTAATCTTAGAAGCCCTAAAGGATCACTATCATTCTGATCCAATATACAAAAACCGAACGTTTCCAGGATCTTAATTTGAGATGAACTTAAGACTTCAGGGATTACAACCGATTATAGACAAAAGAACTAAAGTTTTGATACTTGGTTCTTTTCCTGGCAGTGACTCGCTAAAAATGAAACAGTATTATGCTTACCGGAGAAATCAGTTTTGGGAGATTATGTCTGACATGCTCAAAAAAGACATCATGTCGTTGCGATATAATCGAAAAAAAGAAGACTTGCTGCAAAATGGTGTGGGATTATGGGACGTCGTTAAGTCATGCCGAAGAACAGGAAGTCTGGATGAAAAAATCACAGACTGCCGCTTTAATGATTTAACAAAGTTAGTTAAAAAATATTCGAACATCAGGGTTATTTTTCTTAACGGCAGGAAATCGGAGAAGCTGTTTAAAACAGGATTTCCGACTCTTAAAAGTAAAGTTCTATATTTGCCTTCTACAAGTCCTGCTAACGCTACAATTACGCTGAATCGGAAAATAAAATTGTGGCGAAAGATGCGAACTTATTTAGGCTCTATTTAATATGAGTAAGTTTGACAGATTATTTTATCTAAGGTAAGACATAGGAGAAATCAACATGACCGCAATTGATTTATTATTACAAAAACTTCCTTTGATTCGTCAGTGGATAGATATGACTTTAAAAGCCAATGCTTCTTACGCAAGGCCGATATCATATTATGGTTTTCAGGAGATCCCTAAATATTTCTCCCAAGATATCCTTGTTTCTGTCAAAGTTGTGGAAGTGCAGAAAATACCAGTACCTCCTCTTGCGCAGATAGGGTTAAACCAATTGGGTGATTTTGAAAATGGCGATTACGCGGGAATCACTTATTTAGACACATATTTTCTTCTTACTCAAGAAGCGCATAAAGAAGCATTGCATTTTCACGAATTATGTCACATAGTACAATGGAAATGCCTAGGATTAGATAAGTTCCTTATGGCCTATGCGCTTGGTTTGCTGCAAAATGGATATCGTAATAGTCCGCTAGAAGTTATGGCATACGAATATCAGATGATGTTTGAAAAGAAAATAGCTCCATTTAATATAGAAAAACAAATAGTAGATAAGCTTACCAATAATCCTATATGAAAATAATCTGTTCCCGTTGTAAGATATTGTTAGGAGAACAAGAACCATTTGATAATCCTGCCGAAATAAAAGCCAAATGTACCGACTGTATTACTAAAGAAAAAGAAGAAGCCTCAAGATTTACGCCTAAGCCACTTCCGGGGCAAAAACAAGAAATAACATTGGAAAATGGTCTTAAAGGTGTGCTTTGGGTTGCAGAAAATAAAAAAGATAAACTTCTTCTTGGGGATCTGGCGGTTTCAGGAAAAAAGTTCTTTTGCACAAAATCCGGCCGGGAGAAATTCCAAGAGTACCTAAAAAGTTTAAAAGGTGAAGATGTCGAAGTTTCACTTCTTCATTCTATGACTGTTAAATTAGACCCCGCCCAAAGAGGCCGTAAGAAAAAAGAAAATCCCCCTAAAACAGAAGAATCGAAAAAGAATCATAGTATTGATTATAACTGTACCATGAGAGTGCCTAAATACTATGTTCAGTTGATGTTTAATGACATGGCCGAGCGGATGGATAAAGTAATTACATTCCTTGCCAAGGCATCATACGAAGCATATGAAAAGGACTGTCAAAACACAGGTAAGTCGCTTAAATAAAGACCTAATATAAAAAGGAGTAAACATGGAGATTAAGGTAAAAAACCAGCAGATGGGTTTCTTGAAAGGTTTGAAAATGAATAAAAAAGAAAAGTTAATAATAGAATTTAACCAAGCAATGTTAAATATTTACGAGGAAGCCAAGCGTAAATACGATTATAATGGTTTGAGATTTCTTCAAATGATTAAGGAACACGGTGGCTTGGAAGCCGCGAAAAGAATCATAAATGACACCAATATTAAATTGCAAGGATTTACAGAATTATTTATGCGTGGCGGTCAAGAAGGACTTAATCTTACTGTAGAAGCATTGGTTCTTGATCCGAAATGGAGAGACTTATTTACTGATGCTGATAGAAAAATTGCTTCGGAAAGAATGAGAAAACTAGATCATAAAACTGCTTAATTTTTCTCCTCCAAATTTATCATTTCCTTCTCTGTAAAACCACAACTCCTCATTTATCAAGTGATTATAGTTTCCGAAAACGTTTTCTTTTCAAGGTAAAAACCCATTTAATTCTAAACCCATATATTGCAGTAAGTTGTAATTATCCCTTTCCTAAAATCCCTAAATTTCTAATATATTTTTCTTTGTAACTACTAATATAACAACGAGTTACCACTATTTAAATAAATCTTTTCTTCTTTGGGCAAATTCGACAGGTAATTTACCTATAATGTTAATACCAGTGATTTTGGCTTGAAACAAACTAAAAGAAATATCAAACTTTTGAACACAAATTCTATTTTTAAATATGAGAACACATATACCCAAAACAGGTTTTTCGAAACCGAAAATACAAAAGGAGGTCTTAAAATGAATAATACCAATGAGTTAAACCAAAATCTATGTTTCCATGGATTCCAGAAAGATAAAGCCTGTTTTTTCTGTGCCCAAAGTGAAGTTTATTTTCAAAGGGATATAGAGGTCTATGAGGGAATGTATACAAAAACCAGTAATTTATCCTTTGGATTGGCCTTTGAATTAGCCCAAAGGATCAAACTTTGGAAAGAAGCTACAAAAAATATTAATTTGAGAGATTATTTTCAAGCCATCAAGAAGTCCCAGAAAATTTTATGGTCTGAGAACTCCTTAAGACAAGCATATACTGTTGCCTTGGAATTCTCAGATTTATTAGAAAAGAAACAAACCAGACCTTGCTTTTCAAGTTATAGAGAAATTGCGAATTCTGGAATTTCCCCAGAGGAAAAACAAGAAATTCGTCAGATTGCAGAGAATGAAGAACTTAGTTTTAAAGAAGTAAGAAAACTAGTCAAAACAAAATCCAAAAGAAAGGAGGTAGAAGAAAACAATTCAGAAATCAAAAAAGAAATTGTCTATCACACAGAAGAAGATTTTTTAAAACAGATCAGAGAACTGTTTCAAAGACACAAAGATTTAGAGAGTGGTACAGTTATAACCTTAAAATTCACAAAATAAAAAGGAGGAAAAGATGGACATGTATACTAATGTAAACAAGCTATTAAAGATTAAATCTATTAATTCGAAAGTAATGACCTTGGATGATGACTCGCAATGGCAGTTTTTCCCGGCGACGAAATCTCTTTCAGCATGGCGAGTAGATGATCAGGTTGTTATTGAAATGAAAGGTGGGATATTCTCGTTGTATAGGGCTATAAACAAAACCAGAAAAAATGATGAAACTGGAGTTGCTCTGATTAACGCATCGAGCGATATCAGTAAATCCTTGGGTAATGACGGTTCAGCCGAAGAATATACTAATATTAGTATGGAAATTACGATTAAGGATGTATCGCTCGATTTGATTTGGTTGCGCGATGGTTCTAAGTGGCAAATGTATAATCCAGCACTCGGGGTTCCGGGTTTCTGGGAAGTTGGTGATCCGGTGATTGTAACCCGCCGTATCGCAATAAAGATAAGCAAGATTTATGAAATGTTGAATATAAAGACTGGGGTAACCTTGATGGCGGTCTTTTTGGGGTATGAACAATGAATATCCAGAAAATACATATCAATCAAATAAACCCTGCAGCATATAATCCTAGGATTGACTTAAAGCCAGGTGATCCGGATTATGAAAAGCTTAAGAAAAGCATCGACACCTTTGGTTATGTTGAACCATTGGTGTGGAATAGCCGAACTGGTAATCTTGTTGGCGGGCATCAACGGTTGAAGATCCTCCTTGAGCAAGGCGTCAAGGAGGTGGAGGTCAGTGTAGTTGATCTTGATTCAGAAAAAGAAAAAGCCCTGAATTTAGCCCTAAATAGGATTCGCGGCGATTGGGATAAAGAAAAACTCGGGGCGCTTTTGGATGAGTTAAGCAAAAGCCCCGATTTTGATGTTATTTTAACTGGTTTTGATATTCCTGAAATCAGCGGAATACTTGACCAGTTAGAGGAAGCCAAGGAAGACAGTTTTGATTTTGAGGGCGAAGTAAACAAGATCAAGAATCCCAAGACCAAGCCGGGCGATATTATTGAGCTTGGAGAACACCGGATTCTGTGCGGTGATGCTTCTAAGCTTGAGGATTTAGCCAAGCTTTTAATGAACGAAAAAGTCGGGTTAATTCATACTGACCCGCCGTATAACGTGGATTATTACGGAGGAGCAAGGCCGAATGAGCAATCACGTCCAGCCACCCATAAATTATGGGATAGGATTTATTCGGACAATCTGCCTCAGGATGAATATGAGAAGTGGCTCAAGACGATTTTGTCCAATGCAGCAGCTTACCTATTACCTGGAGCTGCTGTTTACATTTGGAATGGACATAAACAATTTGGGCCGATGTATCTTATGCTCGCAGAATTGAACTTCCACATTTCCTGCGTAATCACTTGGGCTAAGCCGACGTTTGCTTTAGGCTATGGAGACTATCAGCAGCAGACAGAGTTTTGTTTATATGGTTGGAAGGAGAAGGGCGGAAGCCATAAATGGTACGGTCCTAACAACGAATCTACTCTTTGGCAGATAAAACGCGACAATACAGCCGACTATATCCACCCAACTCAAAAACCCGTTGCCATAGCGCATCGGGCCATAAGAAATAGTTCCAAGCGTGGAGATATTGTGCTGGATTTGTTTTTGGGATCGGGAACAACTCTGATAGCAGCAGAATCATTAAAACGAAGATGCTTCGGCACAGAAATCGACCCAGCTTATTGCGACGGGATTGTTAAACGGTATGTAAAGTGTGCCGGGAAAGAGAAAGTCTCCCCGGAAGTATTAGCCAAATATGAAATTTATTAAAAGGAGGGAATAAAGATGTCAAACGAAAAAGAACCAATAAAAGAACCGCAGCTGCCAGCCATTAAAATCATTAAGCAGATTCAAGACGGAACACTCGATGCGGAAAAACTGCCTAAGGAGATGCGCCAGACCTGTGTTGAATGTTTACTTACGCAATTTTGGCCTGTCTCTAAGATAGCAGCCTTTTTAAAGAAAGATGACAGAACAATTCAACGCGATAAAAAGGAAATCGAGCAAAGGAATTCAGAGAAGCCTTCAATAGATTATGCTTTGGAGCTAATCTCCGAATTAATGCGCAAAGCCAATGCTACTCAGGAGCATTTGATGTCGTTGGCTCGTGAAGACGGTGCTTCCGTTCAGGAAAAGTCGCAGGCAGCGTTCTACCTATGGAAGGCCATTCAAGAACAAATGAAACTTTTGCAGAGTCTGGGTTATTTGTCAGAGCAGTCAATGAAAATTCAAGCCAACATAGCTCAGGAAACCACGAAAGATACTACAAAATTAAAAGAAGAGCTGGCTGAAGCTGAGAAGATTGTCAATGAAACAGGCAGAGCCGGTGATCCGGTTATCGCAAACCTTATTAAATCCATTAAGCAGGAAATCGCCACAGCCGAGGCAAATAATAATATGGATGAATTAAAGAAGGCTGTTGCCGAGCCTAAAAAAGAAACGGGGGATTCCAATGCGTAAAACGACAAATAAATTAAAACTTCTGCGTAAAGAATTAGGCCGGAATTCTATCCTGGATTTCGCCAAAATATACTTTCCGCAGTACATGACGAGTTCGTCTCCTTCTTTCCATGGAGATATCTGCAAATCTTTAATGGATATTTCCGAGAAACGGAACGGCCGTCTTGCCGTTGCCGCTCCCCGCGGGCATGCTAAAAGCACTGTAGCGAGTTTATTCTATGTGCTGTGGTCTATTTGCTATAACAAGGAGAAATTCATCCTGATTCTATCGGCCACAGCAAAACAAGCTCAAACCCTGCTGGCGGATATCACAAGAGCTTTGGAAACCAATACCAGGCTGTTGGAAGATTTCTCTGATATTTTTTCGGATAATCTTGATGTTAAGACAAAGTGGACGCAGCATGAGATTATCACAAAAAACGGTATTAAAGTAACCGCGCTGGGGCGGGAGCAGGATATGCGCGGCTTGAGACACCAAGAAGACAGGCCCACGCTTATTATCCTTGATGACATTGATAGCGAGAAGAATACCTACAACGCCGATTCCAGAGAGAAACTCTTTAATTTATTTACCAAGACTATCCTTAAGGCAGGGGCCCTTAAAGGCGCGGTGAAAGAATGTAATGTAGTTACTGTTGGAACGCTTTTGCATCCTGATTCTTTATTAAGCAGGCTGATAAAACAAGAGCAATTTCCGGATTGGAACAAAATGTTTTACAAGGCAGTTATTAATTTCTCTGAACACAAAGATTTGTGGCAGACATGGAGCAATATTCTTTTTGGAAGAGGAGAGCTTTATGAAGAGGAATATGGTTTAAAGGCAGCAGACAAATTCTTTGAGGTGCATAAACAGGAAATGCTGGAAGGTACGAAAGTCCTCTGGCCGGAAATAGAAGACTACTATCAATTAATGAAGATAAGGGAGATTGAAGGGGCTTATGCTTTTGATTCTGAGAAACAAAATAATCCTACGAGTTCAGGAGACTCCCGTTATGATCCTGATAACTTTACTTATTGGGACAAGGATTATGCTGATGCAGAGCAACTCATTGCATCTTTCGGGGACGATTATAGCATCATTGGCGCTTGTGATCCTAGCGTAGGAATGGCAAATAACCGCGCTGATTATTCAGCAATCATTATTTTAGCCAAACACAAGGGGCATCTTTATGTTCTTGATGCCGATATCAAACAAAGGTCGCAGGATGATTTGGTTCAGTCTATTATCAATTTTTGCGATATCTACAGGCATATGGAAAAGTTTGTGATCGAGGCGAATTTGTTCCCTGAGTTGCTTGTTAAGTATGTCCGTGAACGCGCAGAACAAGAAAATGTTATAGCTCCATTAAAGGAGACACGCAATACGAGAAACAAAGAATTAAGAATTTTCGGCATGGAAACGTATATCACGAAAGGGATAATTTTGTTTTCCAGAAGCCAGCAGATTTTACTGGATCAGTTAAAGTATTTTCCAAGAGACACCCATGATGACGGGCCGGACGCACTCGAGATGGCCTTAAGAGAAGCGGAGAAGGATGGAATCGGTTTTGTAGATCTGGGGAAGAAAAGAGATCGTCACGGTAGGACTGAAGATGATCCTGATTTTAATCGGACGACCCCCGAAGAAGATGCGCAAGACGCAGATGATGACGATAACGGTAATCCGTTTGTCGTGTTATCCTGAGTAATATTTAGTAGATTATTTTAGAATAGAACAGGTCGTTTGGGGTACGACATTTTATGTTTTTCAGAATGTCCTTGGACAAGAGAGCGACAACAGTAAGTATTTGAAATGCAATAGTTTAGTGTTTCTCTGTTCTTTGAAAAGGGTGACAAAAAGAGACAAATTCGGACAAAAAATCTATCTCTTATAAGCTTAATTTCTTGATATTTGCCCAATTTCCTATATAATTAGCTTGTTGGTATTGAGAGATACTGTTATTACTTATACCCCTACGGGGAGTTTTACTTTTTAACCCTCTGTGATAGAATATATTGCAAAGGATTTTTATTTGGCATTCAATAAATAAACAAAAGGCGGCCAAAATGAAAAAAATTGTTTTCTTAACAGTTATATTCGCCTTGATTCCTTTTATGTTTTGTAGTTTTGTATATGCAAAGAAAAATTCTTCTGTAAAAAAATCTTCCGTAAAAAAAATCGCTACTCCAAAAATTGAGCCTTTGATTTATAAGGGTATTAAATTCGTGGTACCTAACACTGTTAAAGAAATGGGTTATGTTCAGGCCTGGGATGTTAAAACAGGCCTGAAAGTATGGGAGAAAAAAGTTTATAATGTTACTATATTCCCATTTTTAGCAGAGGATACTCAATGGGTATTTATTATATCTTTAAGCGTAGAAGATGGAAAGCTAATAGTAGTGGATGAAAAAGGCCGTGAATATAAGATTGGTATACCGAAGGCAATCTTGAAAGATTAGTTTAGATAATAATAGCCAGCTCTTTATACGTTTTTTCTGCCTCTTCCTTCATGCACCAGTTGCGAAATTCCTCCATGATGGGGAGTAAGTTTTTTTTAGGGCTGGACTTAATGTTCGGCCATTTTTGTTTGTTCGCAATCTTTGAATTTGTGGTAGAATATAAATAATCTTTTTGACATTGAGACAGAGTGAGAGATGGATGTTTTTTATGAAATCATTACAAATTAAACAGATAGTAAACAAGGTTCCGGAAGTTACAATTTACTTCTGGATCATTAAGGTTCTGTGTACTACGGTAGGTGAGACTGCAGCAGACTATCTGAATGAAACACTTCATTTTGGGCTTACCGGAACATCGCTCGTTATGGGCGCACTACTTGTCGTAGCCTTGTTTTTCCAGTTTAAGGCGAAAAAGTACATTCCATCAATCTACTGGCTCGTAGTTGTTCTCCTCAGTATTGTTGGCACCTTGATTACCGACAACCTGACAGACAAACTTGGAGTTCCTTTGGAGACGACTACCATTATATTCTCCATTGCACTTGTATTGACCTTTGCAATATGGTATGTGGTTGAGAAGACGCTGTCCGTCCACTCCATTATTACAACTCGTCGTGAAGTCTTCTATTGGTTGACCATCCTATTCACCTTTGCGTTGGGTACTGCTGCAGGCGACCTTACTGCGGAAAAGTTTGGACTTGGGTATTTAACTTCACTATTCATATTTGCTGGTCTAATTACAGTTATCACTATCGCGCACTTTACTGTTAAAAGAATCTTGGTTGTGGAACATAGGCGTCAGCCTAGGAATGCGGTACTTGCTTTCTGGTTGGTTTACATCTTAACTCGGCCACTCGGTGCATCTATTGGTGACTACCTTTCACAGGCTCGCACTGACGGTGGTTTAGGCCTGGGAGCGACTACAACAAGCGTACTTTTCCTTATTACAATATTAGGAATGGTTGTTTATCTCACGCTTACGAGAAAGGATGAGATTCTTCCTGAAACTGTTCAAACAGATGTGACTCAGTAATGTACGCCTAAGCAGCGATGTTACCGTAAGTACCATAAATAGAAAAAGATTTTAGAATAATTAATTTTGTTATCTAGATGCTAAAGAGAAAACATTTAACCTTTAAAATATTTTTATTCCTGATTTTTATAGATCTTTTGGAAACATTCGCCCAATTCTGTTTTAAAAAAAGCGTATTTCCGGCGAATGGTTTCGAAATTCAAACATTCCGCGACATACTTCACTTTATCATAAAAGTCGTTCCATCTCCGTATCTATGGTTTGGTTTATTTTCCGTAATACTAATATTTACTATCTGGTCAACTATTCTTTCCAAGATTGATTTAAGCGTGGCGGTTCCTGTCTGCAGTTTCAGTTACATAACTGTCCCATTGGTATCGTTGGTTTTTCTTCATGAAAAGATTTCTGCGTTAAGGTGGTCCGGAATATCTATTATACTCCTGGGAGTAGTGCTTGTATCGGTTAGCAGTAAACAGAAAGAAAGAATCCAATGAAACAAAGCGTTATTTTCATTATCTTTTTGATATTCGTAACCGACATCTGCGATACGGTTAGTCAATTATTGCTAAAATCATCCATTAATTCATTAGATTTTCATGTTAACACCATAAAAAATGTAATAAGACTTGTGATGCAATTGATTAAAATTCCTCGAGTATTGGTGGGGATTGTTTTTAGTGCAGTTTCATTATTAATGTGGCTGTTTATATTGACGAAGGTAGATTTAAATTTTGCCTTCTCTATCGATAGTATGCGCTATATTTTAATTGCTTTGGCTTCAGTATTAGTTTTAAAGGAAAAGATTAGCATTATTAGGTGGCTGGGAATATTTGCGGTTATATGTGGGATAACGTTGGTAGCAATAGGGTAAAGGTAATTAAAAGATGATTGCAGAATCTGAGTTTAAGACTAAAATTGTAAGAAAAATCGAAGAAATCCCTTTGCAGGATTGGAATAAGGTTTTTCCGAAGGCGCTAGAAAACTATTATTTCTTTAAAAATCTTGATGAATCAAATTTATCCCAGTTCTCATTTTTTTATATTTTAGTTTACGATATGGGTACTTGTGTCGGGGCAACCAGCTGTTTTATTATGGATTTTCCTTTAGATATTGCCATCGAAGGCAAGCTTAAGATAATCACTAACTTTATTAAGCGCTTTTTCCGTAAGATTTTAAGCCCTAAAATATTGATTTGTGGGTCACCTATGGGGCAGGGTAGGATAGGTATAGCCGCAGAGCCCAAGAAAGTAATTCAGGCAATATATAAATGCATGGAAGGGATAGCCCGGAAAGAGAAAGTAGGAATTATTGCTTTTAAGGATTTCGATCTTAGCTATAAGAATATCTTCGATGAGTGTTTTGACGGGAGTTTTCTTAGGATTGATTCATTGCCGTCTACCGATATGGATATCAATTTCACCAGTTTCGATGAGTATCTAAAAACATTAAGTAGTGTTTCTAGGAGCGGCTTAAAAAGAAAACTCAAGAAAATAGAAAACCAGGTTAAAATTGATTTAGAAATCACAAATAAACTGGAAGAAGGCATATTAAGTGAGGTATACGCCCTTTACTTGCAGGCGTACGAAAATCAGGAAATTGGGCTGGAAAAACTTTCAATCGATTTTTTCAGGAATATATCTAAGAACATGCCCGATGAAACAAAATTTTTTCTTTGGAAAATAAATAATAAGTTAGCGGCTTTTGCCTTTTGTTTGATATCGGGAGATTATTTTATTGATTACTATTTAGGGTTTGATTATTCAATCGCCTATAAATATAACCTTTATTTTGTGAGATTTCGCGATTTAATGAATTGGTGCATTGAAAATAAAATAAAGAAATATGAAATGGGCCAAACTGGGTATGAACCTAAAAGAAGGCTGGGTTTTAGGTTTATTCCGCTATACATTTATGTGAAGCATCGTAGTAAACTTTTTAACCCCGTTTTTAAAAAATTAAGTTATATGATGCGGCCAGTTAATTTTCAAGCGGTATCTGAAGAATCTAATGATTCAAAAAAGAACGTTTCCATCTAAAATTATTGACAAAATTGCGCACGGTGCAAAAAATAGATGGTTCCTTATCCATTAGAAAGTTATTAAACTCATCCAATCAATAGGGGGGTAAATAATTTTAAGTGTTACAATAATGAGAAAGGAGGAAGTATGAGGAAGAAAAATCTTATAGTTATTGGAACAGGTTTAGTAATTTTGATTATCGCCGCTGGTATTGCCTATCAAAATTATGAATATGCAAAGCAGGCTAGAGAAGAAGTTAATACTTTGAACGCTGTAATTCAACAAAAAGATATTAAGATAGCAAAGCTTAATAAAGAAATAAAGGCAAAACAAGATGAGTTGGGTGGTGTTAGGGTAGAGCTTAATAACGCCAATAAGGCACTGAATGACGCTAAGGCCCAAACTAATAAGGTCACCGAACAACCAACTATTCAAGTGCCTCAAACTGTTAATAAATAAAGACTAAATTAAAAAAAGGAAGACATATGATACGTAAATTGTGGATTGTGATTGTTGTTTTGTTTATGGTAGCTATGTTTACTTTGAGAGCTAATGCCCAACAGCTAACGAGCAGTGGCAATTCTCAAGGTCAGGGTGAAGGTGCCCAATTACGGCAGGAAATCGAAACATTAGAACAACAAGCGAAACCGTTATGTACGCAACTCAAACAGCTCGAAGCTCAAGCTAAACCAATAAGAGAACAACTTCGTCCGATACAGAAGAAAATAAGAGCTGACCGTGAAAAACTTAAGAATTTACGCGGAGAACGTCGCGAAGAACGTAAGGAGCATCGCCAAGAAATGAAGCAACAAAACCAGGCGCAACAACAAACATCTACGGCATCTACAACTACACCACAATAGAAATGTCTGGTTTTTAGGTAATAGGAATCAGTTCTTTGTGCAGCTTTTCCGCCTTCTCCGACATGCACTAGTTGCGAAACTCGTCATATAGGGGGAGCCAAATAGGACCCGAACCTTGCGAAAATCGCAAGGTTCGAAGAAAGCCTTCTGTAAGCAAATGACTTGCAGAGGGCTTTTTGTTGAGGTATAATTCATTTATGAAAATAATAGCAGAATTATTATCGTTAGGTGAACTTAAGCAGATGGCCGAGGCTACTTTTGGGAATTTAGTAAAAGCTGTAGTTGATGTAGATAGAGAAATTATCGCAGTTGATGCTGAGCTTCATTCTGATCTGGAAGCATTATTTTTGAAAGATGGCTCAAAACAAAAGAGCCTCTGGGGTATTAATCTTTATCCGGAAATCCAGGGTGATGATTTTGTTGAATTTGATTCTATGATTAATATGCGTCCTTCTCAGGGTAACAGAAGTCGTGGAGTAGAAGATATGGAATTACGCAAAAAGATTATCGGAATAGTTGCTAAAAGGATTAAATAATGAGCTACCAACATAAAGATCTAGCTACAGGTGGCTGGAGTAAATTATCATTTTTTGAGCAGATGGCAAATATCGGTAGTGAGGTTGAACGCGCGCTTAACTGGCGTATAAAGAAAAATGCTGATTACGCCCAAAAGGCTTTTGAACGTGCACTAGAGTTAATCGATTTGACACTAGATAATGACAAAAGCTATACTCACTTGAAAGAAATTACCCGCATGAGAGAAGCGATTGTTGATTATTTTTCCGGGGTAAACCAGTTTATCTCCTCCGAAAGCTCTTGGCGGAGTTACTTCTTGCCATTTACCTACGCATCTCGCAGAAACCATTAATTTTGAGGCAACCTTACTTATAACTTTATCTCTGTATCTTGATATTCCCTTGATATTTGCCGGATTTGCTATGTAATAGGGTTTATAAATTGAGAGATACAGTTAGTTCTATGACCTTTTAGGGGGAGTTAAAATTTTATAACCCTCTGTAAGTAAATTAATTGTAGAGGGTTTTCTTTTGAAAAGTATCTAATTATGATGTATGATTTGTTTGGTGTATTGATGCCATGAAATTAAAATAAGCAAGGTGGTAAGTTGAAAATATCAGGTAAAATATTTTTAGCCTTTTTTTGTTTATCGTTTAGCTTTATTTCGTGTCTGTATGCATCTAGCGGCGACATCATCATCTACGGAGATAGTCAGAACAATTTTGAAGTTCAGCGTAGACTTGTGCAGACTATCCAGTCTTTCAATCCAGCAATTGTTTTTAGGGTAGGAGATATTGTTGATAATGGTAAGGATCCGGAGTGTTGGAAGACCTTTAATGATATCCATGGGCCGCTTTTAAAAACAACAGAATATTTTCCTGTGTTAGGCAATCATGAAAATGATTCGCCATTATATTTTAAGAATTTTCGTTTTCTGCATAACCAGCGCTGGTATTCTATTAATCGCCTAGGTATTCATTTTGTTATCCTGGATAGCAATTCGAGGCTTGATTTGGAATCAGAGCAGTATAAATGGCTAGAATCAGATTTGGCTGCCGTAGGTGATTTGATCCAGTTTGTAATAGTGATATTTCATCATCCGCTTTTTGATGTCAGTGAAGGCCATAGAAGTGATGAAAAAAAACTGAAGTTTATTCTGTTGCCTCTTTTTGAGCAATACGGAGTATCGGCTGTATTTTCCGGACATTCACACGATTATCAGCAATTTGAATATAACGGTATGTTTTTTATTGTTACGGGTGGAGGAGGGGCGAGCCTGGATAACCAATCTAGGACTGATCCGTACTTGCAGAAGTTTAGTTTGACATATCACTTTTGCCTTTTGACTCAAAAGAATGGATTTTTGAGGGTAAGAGTTATTGATATCAATTCAAATATAATCGACGGTTTTAACATACCAGCTAGAGTTGACAAATGCGCAATTCATTAGCAAGTAAATTGTAACTGCCTAGTTTATTACTATATAACCAGTTGCGAAACTGGTTCAGTAGGGGGAGCCGATAATTTTAAGGACGGGACTTAATCGTTTGGCCCTTTTGGTTTGCAATTTTAGAATTTGTGATAGAATAAGTTTAAGCAATCGCATGTTTTAGCTGGGTTCTTGGAATAAAGACAGTTGTGTCCCGCCAAAAATCAGCGGGATTTTGCTAGATAAAAGATTAAGGCGCTCAAAAACTCGTCCAATAGGGGGAGTACTAGTATAGCTGATAGGGGGAGATAGAATGAATAATAAAAGGGTTCTAAGTATGCGTATAGCTCGGGCAATGAGTATTTTTGTCCTGTTTTTCATGACAACAGTTTATGTATTGGCATTTAATGATGACCAGAGCCAAAAAACTATTTCTGGTTCAGTAGTTGATATAGATTGGGCAAAGTCAATAATCACCGTGCGCTATTCCGATTTTCTTTCAGGAAATACGGATGAGATTAATATCATTGTTCCTGAGGAAACTGAAATTACAAATGGCACTGAAACAAAAATTTTTTCTGATATTGAACAATCTGATTCGGTTACAGTTACTTATTATGATGATGGTGTAAGTGGTTTAAAAGCCAAGAAAGTAATAGATCTTAACGAGGGAAACAGGGATTCATAATGCTAGTATTTGAGGCATAATGATTTTCATTAAAGGAGAAGATATGCGTAAATTCATTCTATTGTTTCAATGCCAAGACCGCAAAGGGATTGTGGCTAAAATTTCGGATTTTATTCTTAAAATCGGTGGTAACATCATTACCGCTGATCAACATAGCACGGATCCAGAAGGTGGATATTTTTTCATCCGCGTTGAGTTTGTTCTGGATAATGACCAACATAGCCGCCAGAGCCTGATTTTGGCCTTTAAGCCGCTGGCGCAAGAGTTTAGCGCCAGTTGGAATCTTTATGACCGCTCAGAAATTTTACGCATGGGAATTTTTGTATCAGAACCTGACCATTGTTTAGTGGATTTATTGTATCTATGGAATGCCGGAGAGTTAAAAGTAAAAATCCCTTTTGTCTTAAGTAATTGCGAAAAACACCGTAAATTAGTAACCGGGTATAATCTTCCATTTTATTATGTACCGGCAGATAAAGATAATCGCCGGGAGCCGGAGCTATTGTCTTATGCTCTTGGGGCAACTGATTTTCTGGTGCTGGCGCGTTATATGCTGGTACTTTCTCCGGACTTTCTGCAAAAATATAATAAGGATATAATTAATATTCATCATGGGTTTTTACCTTCTTTTAAAGGTGTTGACCCCTATGGCCAGGCGCTCAAAAAAGGAGTTAAGGTCATCGGTTCAACCGTGCATTTTGTGAATAACCAGCTTGATGAAGGGGCGATCATTGCTCAAGAGGTTGAATATATATCGCACAAGGACAATCGCCAGGATTTAATAAGAAAAGGAAAGCATGCGGAGAAAAGGGCATTGGCGCACGCGCTCTCCAGCTATATTGATTACCGAATTATTAAACACGAAAATAAAACAATTGTTTTTTAATCGGAGCGCAGGAATTACCATCTTTTAAGGCGAAGGATTAATGCGCGACGATTATCCGCCAACGTTTCAGTGGCGGATAAATTCAGGAAAGAAACAATGGGTATTAGTCTAGAGAGATTTATTAAGTAAGGCAGATTTTTTTGATTTTTGCAACAACTTCTTTGATACTTAATTCCGGAGTAGAGGCGCCCGCAGTGATCCCCACGTTTTTAGCGTTATTTAACCAACTTTTCTTTATTTCTTTAGCGTCATTAACCCAGTAGCTGTTTTTATTTAAAGATTTTGATATTTCGTAAATTCTTCTAGTGTTGGCGCTGGTTTTTGATCCGATGATGATCATTACTGAATTTTTCAGTGGCATAGCTTTGACTTCATTTTGTTTCATTCGCGTGGGGTTACAGATCGTGTTATGGAATGAAATTTCCGGGATATACCTGCGTAGTAATTCTAGGATTGCGGGAAGATTATCCAGACTTTGAGTTGATTGTACGACAATTCCAGCCCGAGTAATTTTTTTTATTTTTTCCAGAGGTATGTTCTGGAGTTTATCGATTACGATGGCTTTAGATCTAAGTTGCCCGACAATCCCTAGGACTTCATCATGCCTTTTATCTCCGATGATAATTATCTGATAACCCTGATTTTCTAGCTTACGGGCAATTTTATGAATTTCTTTTACCATCGGACAGGTGGCATCAATAATCTTGTAGCCTAGTTTTAATGCCTGCTTTAAAGTATGTTTGGAGCAACCATGTGCGCGGATGAGCAAAGTTTTACCTTTTCCCGAAGATAACCGGCGGATTTTTTTTATTCCCATCTCCTGAATCTGCTTAACTACCTCTTCATTGTGCACGATATTCCCGAGCATAAAGACAGGTTTTTTTGTTTTTGCGGTTTCTAATGCGGTGGTAATCGCTTTTTTTACTCCGAAGCAGAACCCCGCTGATTTTGCCAGACGTATTTTCATGGAATTTTATTTTTTAATGATATTTAAAGATAGTTATTTAAGGATTTTTCGGGAAAAATTATCCAGCGTCTGTTTGTATTTTTGATTCATAGTTAAATTTTGGATTTGATTTAGCGCTTGAGCGCAGAGATGCTTTATTTGTTTTTGCGCGTACGTCAGGGCACCGGTATTGGTAATAATTGAGCGCATTTTGATTAGCTCGGTATTTTGGGTAACTTTGTTTTCCATGATTCTCTTGATCATTAGTTTGTCTTTTTTGCCGGCGTAGTTAAAGGCGTACCAGGCGAGCAGGGTTCTTTTGGCTTCCCTAATGTCCGTAAGGTTAGATTTACCGATTTCTTTGACTGTTCCGAATGTTCCGCTGATATCATCTTTAATCTGAAAGGCCCTTCCTAAAAGCATACCGTATGAATACAGCTTTTTAATTTGATTAGGTTTTGCCCCGGCTAATGTGGCGCCTATGGCCAACGGAGAGGCGAAGGTATAATTAGCAGTCTTATAATCATAAATTTTGTAAATATCCTGTTGGGTAACTTTTTCAATAGGTTTAATTCCGAGCAACAGCTCGATAAATTCTCCGCTGCCCGTGTATAAGGCGGCTAAAAAAAGTTTTTTCAATGCTTCTTCCTTGCGGCGCATATTTTCCTTGACCGCCAGAAAAGCATCTAGGGCCATGGCGTACATTACATCGCCAACCACGATGGCTAAATCTTCTCCGTTAAATTTAATTTTTTTATTTTGTCTTAAGGGATTTTTGAGCAAGGCATGCATGGAAGGTTTACCGCGGCGCTGGTCGCTTTTATCGATAATATCATCGTGGACGAGCATGAAGTCATGAAGTAATTCTAAAGATAGGGCGCTGCGGTAAAGGCCGCGAGGAGCTTTTTTAGAGAAACCCAGATAGCCGATGCAGAATAAGATCGGCCTGATTCTTTTGCCATCGCGCAAGACAAACTCTTTGATGCTTTTAAAAAGCATAGGAGACAGCTTGTTTAAGGAGTATAATTGATCCATGGAGCGGGTATAGGCGTGTAGCTCTTTTTCGATTTTATTTTTTATTTTTAAAAACATGATTTATGGTAACATATAAAGTATGATTACGCAATCAGAGAAAATCATTATTATCGGCGCTGGTTTTTCCGGATTAAGCGCTGCCCATAGATTAGCCGGATCAAATTTAGCCGCGGAAATTACGGTTATCGATAAAAAAGAGCATGCTGATTTTCTGCCGTTAATTCCCGATTGTATAGGTAGAGGTATTAATCTTGAGTTTCTTACCTGTGATATCGTAGAATTTTGCCGGAAGCTTAAACTAAACTTTATTAAAGAAGAGGTTGAATCTGTAAATCTTGAATCTAGGAGTGTTTCTACTTTATCCGCTAATTATATTTATGATTATTTAATTATTGCCAGCGGCAGCCAGCCAAACTTTTTCTCTAATCAAGCTGCCCAGGATTACGGATATTCTTTAAATAGTATTACAGATGTCCGGCGGATAATTAAAGCACTTAAAACTGATGATTTAAAAAATTTTGTTATTTGCGGAGGCGGATATACCGGAGTAGAGGCAGCGACTAATCTGTGGTTATATACTAAAAAGAATGGCAGGAGTAAAAGAATTGTTATTGTTGAGCGTGCGCCGACAATATTAGGCCCTTTGCCGGCAGGGATGAAAATGTATGTTGAAAAAAATTTAAAGAGTATGGGTATAGAAATTTTGACAAATACGGTTATTGAGAGGATTC
The DNA here is from genome assembly GCA_026387255.1 of Candidatus Omnitrophota bacterium. Classification (GTDB taxonomy): domain Bacteria; phylum Omnitrophota; class Gorgyraeia; order Gygaellales; family Profunditerraquicolaceae; genus UBA6249. Next base: position 18,377 of record JAPLMA010000051.1, read on the forward strand.
AGGTTAATCAGGTATCGCTTTCCACAGGACAGGTATTTAATCAGGCAATGCTTATTTGGGTGCCCGGAGTGAAAACCGCTGAATTTATCCAAAAGCTGGATATATTGAAGAATCCTCAGGGTAGAATTGTCGTGGATGAGTATTTAAGAGCAGGGCAAAATTGTTTTTGCTGCGGAGATACGGCTTATTTTGGGGATAAAGATAGTTTTTTGAGAATGGCGATCCAGTTTGCGATTACCCAGGGTGATCAGGCAGCAAAGAATATAATTAGAAGCATAAAAAATATGCCGCTTGAAAAATACCGGCCTTTAGACTTGGGCTATATTATTCCTATGGCGAATAACCGGTCAAGCGGCCGGGTTTTGGGTTTAAATGTTTCCGGGCGCCTGGCGACATTTTTACATTTTAGTATGTGTATTTTTCGTTCGGTGGGATGGAAGAATCGCTGGGGTTTAATCTGTAATCTTTTAAGCGGAGGTGACAAATGTTAAATTGGGGGATTTTGGTTTTGAGGTTAGGGATAGGAATCATGTTTATGGCACATGGCTTGCAGATGACTTTAGGCTTATTTGGCGGCCCGGGGGTTAAGGGTTTTTCCGGGATGCTTTCGAATTTAGGGTTTTTTCCTGCGTTATTTTGGTCCTACGTTGCTTCGTATACGGTGTTAATTGGGGGGTTATTACTAATCATCGGGGTGCAAACCAGGCCGGCAGCAACCCTACTTTTTATTTTTATTCTTACGGCTGGAATTAAAGTGCATTTAAGCAAAGGATTCTTTTTGTCTAACGGAGGCATTGAATACACCTTTGTTATTGCTGCTGCTTGCCTTGCTCTTGTTTTACTAGGTGCGGGGAAGTTTAGTATTTTTCATTGATTGCTGGTTTTATTGTGTTATATTTAATCTCGTAGGGAACAGGCATGCCTGTTCCCTACAGATAATCTTATGACTAAAATAAAGCGTAATTTAGCAGTTTTACTATTAATTTTGCTTTTACCGGCAAAAATTTTAGCCGCTGATAATTCTAAGCCGGCTAAACTTATTATTTTCCATTCACTCAGTTGTCACAAGTGTATTGAGGTAAAACAGGAGGTAATGCCGGGGATTGAAAAAGAATTTAAGGATAAAATAGTTTTTGAATACCGTGATGTTGGCCAGTTAGAAAATTATAAAATGCTTTTGGGTTTATTACAAAGAACCCCCGGGGGACTTAAGTATCAGGTTCCGCTTTTTTATCTGGGGGGTAAGTTTCTGACCGCCCAGGGCCAACTCTCCGATAACCTGCGAGATTTTATTACTGCTGGAATAAAAAGGAATATAATTTTGGGTTTTAATCCGGTGGATTTGGTGGCCTATTTTAAAACTTTTGTTCCGGCGGCAGTTATTTTAGCCGGCCTTAGCGACGGGATTAATCCTTGCGCTTTTACGGTGATCGTATTTTTTATTTCTTTTCTCGCCCTGCAGGGATACCGCAAGAGAGAGCTTATTTTAATCGGTTTAGCATTTATTTTCGCGGTATTTCTGACTTATTTAGGCATTGGCCTGGGAATTTTTAATTTTTTCTATGCATTCGCTGGGTTTTGGGTGGTTACGCATTTACTGAATATAATTATCGGAATTTTAAGTATACTATTAGGAGTTTTTGCAATTTATGATTTTATAGAATTTAAAAAGTCAGGTTCTACCGAGGGGTTGATCCTGCAGTTGCCTAAGCCGATTAAGGAGCGCATTCATAAAGTGGTAGGTTTTTTTTATCGTAAAAGCTTTCAAGAAAAACAACAAAATTTAAAACCCGCTTTAGGAAAACTCCTGTTTAGCGCTTTGATTACTGGATTTTTAGTTTCGCTTTTAGAGGCGGTTTGTACCGGACAAGTGTATTTGCCGACGATATCTTTTGTTTTGAAATCTACAACCTTTAAACTGCAGGCCTTAGGATATCTTCTGTTGTATAATATTATGTTTATCGTGCCGCTGATTGTGATTTTCGTACTGGCGCTGATGGGCACCAGTAGCCAGCAATTTTCTGATTTTCTAAAGAAACGTCTGGGGGTAATTAAAATTCTAATGGTTATTTTATTTTTTGGTTTAGGGATATATTTACTTTGGAGGGCCTAATGCGCAAAGGGATAATTTTATTTTTATTAGGTTTTTTTATTTTTCAGTTTGCCCACGCGGAAGTTGCAAAAATTGATCCGCAGGAGTGGGATTTTGGCCAGGTCAAACAAGGAGCAATTTTAAAGCATGATTTTATACTTAAAAACGAGACTAATGATATTTTAGGAATCAACAATATCCACACTTCTTGCGGGTGCACTGCTTCGGAATCAGATAAGAAATCCTTAATGCCGCAAGAAAGCACAACGATCAAAGTAACTTTTAATTCAAAGGGGTACTTGGGTTCGGTTCAACAATTTGTGTATGTGAATACCGATAATACGGATCTGGCAATAATAAAATTTACAATTAAAGCGCAAGTTGCAAAGGAGGATTAATCAGATGTGGTCATTACAGTTAAGAATGTGGTTATTGGTAACTTTACTTTTCGGGATCATTTATGCCTTAGTGGTTATGGTGGGCAGCAGTTTTTTGCATGTCGGTGGTTTTAGCTTTTATTTAATCATCTCTTTGGTAATGATGATTGTCCAATATATGCTGGGGCCTAAGATTGTCGAATGGAGCATGCAGGTAAAATATATTAAAAGGGACCAAAATCCGCGCTTGTTTCAGATGGTGGAAAGCTTAAGTGTGCGCGCCAATATTCCGATGCCCAGAATTGGCATTGCCCAGATCGCTATTCCTAATGCTTTTGCGTTCGGCCGTAGCCTAAAAGACGGCCGGGTTTGCGTGACTAGCGGAATTCTGGATTTGCTTGATGAAGAGGAATTAAAAGCGGTGCTTGGCCATGAATTAAGCCATCTGAAAAACCACGATGTGCTTACGATTACCTTACTTTCCGTTATTCCGATGGTGATGTACCGGATTGCCTGGCAGTTTTTATTTTTTGGCCGCCGGCGGGATGAACGAGGCGGCAATACCATGTTCATTGGCCTGGCAGCTTTCTTATTTTATTTTATAACTAATCTTTTAGTGCTTTATGCTTCACGTATCCGGGAGTATTTTGCGGACCGGGGTTCAGTGCTTTTAGGAAATCAACCGAAAGCCTTAGCTTCCAGTTTGTATAAACTGGCTTATGGGTCAGCTAAATTAAATAAAGAAGACTTAAAGCAGGTGGAAGGATTAAAAGCTTTTTTTATCAACGATCCATCTCAAGGCCGCAAAGAAGTATTGGAGTTATCACAATTAGATTTGGACAAAAACGGTGTTATTGATGCTTCTGAATTGGAGCTACTGAGAAAGTCAAATATACGCCTAAATTTTGGAGATAAGATGCTTGAGCTTTTAAGCACGCATCCGAACATGCTTAAGCGTATCAAAAAACTGTCAGAGCATCAGGCTTAGAATAGTTTAAATAATAGGGTTAATTATCAATTACCGTAGGGGACAGGCATGCCTGTCCCCTACAATTTTGTCAATTCGTCTACGATTTTGTCTATTCGTCTACAATTTTGTTTCCATCTTCTCGTCCCATTTTCTTTTGACATAACTCCAAATATACTATATAATTACTAAACTATGGATATAAATGAGATTGTGCAACAGAGAATTGCTAAATTAGAAGTGCTGGGGAGCAAAAACGTGGTTTTGTATCCAGCAAATGTGCCTGTCCATACCACGATTATAGAGGCTTTAAATAGATTTGAAGAAGGCAAAAAAGTTACTCTCTGCGGCAGAGTGATGGCTAATCGGGCACACGGTAAAGTCAATTTTATGGATCTTAGGGATGCTACCGGCAAGATCCAGCTTTATATTAAGCGGGATATTGTCGGTGAAGAGAAAGCGGCGCTGCTTGAGCAGTTGGATATTGCTGATATTTTAAGCGTCAGCGGTGAGCTTTTTAAGACGCATACGCAAGAATTTACGGTAAAAGTCCAGGATTTTACAATACTCGCTAAGGCTTTACGGCCTCTACCCGAGAAATGGCATGGCCTAAAGGATGTAGAGTTGCGTTATCGGCAGCGTTATTTGGACCTGCTGACTAACGAAGAGGTAAAAAAAGTGTTTTTGCTGCGCGCTAAGATTATCCAGTCGATCCGCAGTTTTTTAGACACGAGGGGATTTTTAGAAGTGGAAACTCCCATGATGCATGATATTGCCGGAGGCGCGGCAGGCCGGCCTTTTAAGACCTTTCATAATGAATATAGTATGGATTTATATTTGAGAATTGCTCCGGAGCTCTACTTAAAACGCCTCCTGGTAGGCGGCTTTGACCGGATTTATGAAATTAACCGTTCTTTTCGCAATGAAGGTGTATCTACCCGGCATAATCCGGAGTTTACCATGTTGGAGGCTTATCAGGCTTATGCCGATTATGAGGATATGATTAATTTAACGCAGGATTTAATTTGTCATATCGCCAAGGAGGTTTTAGGCAAAGAAGAGCTGATTTATCAGGGTAAAACTATT
>JAPLMA010000121.1 GCA_026387255.1 Candidatus Omnitrophota bacterium
AATAAAAGCGCGCCACCGGCAATCTGAAAATCAGGGATCGTTATGCCCAGCAATGAAAAAACCCACTTGCCGACAAACATAAAAATAATCGCCACCGCCGTTGCCGTAATCACCGCATCCAAAACTATTCTCTTTCTCGCCGGTTTAGAAGAATGCTCAACCAGAGACAGAAAAATAGGAATGTTGGCAATTGCATCCACCGCCACAAACAACGGAATAAAGCTAAGTATATAGGGCTTAAGCGCTTCCATCATAATATATTATTATATAGAATAGTCAATAAAATGGCAATAGAAATAATTAATTCACAGGCTCGGTAGGTAACAGGCATGCCTGTTACCTACAAAATCTTATTAATCAAAAATAAACAAAGAAAACTGGTTAATGCGGATAAAACAATCAGCCATTTTAAACCAACAAGCGGAAGCAGAAATGCGCCCGATAAATTACTCGCTACTCCGGAGAGATTATTAATGCTGCACAAAAGCGCAAATGAAGTCGCCTCCAGGCCCTTAACCGAATGCCGCGCCATAAAATCCATCACCATAATAAATATAAACATTCCTACCAAGCCATATACCACATCATAGGCAACCGCGGTCACCGGTGTATAATATAGGTAACTTAAAGTAGTCAGTCCTCCGGCGAGTACAGAAAAATATAACCACTTTTTAATATTTATCTTTTGGCTAAATTTATAATAAAGTAACGCCCCGATTACCCCAAACACCGTACTGATTGTACCTAATGTCCCAATCCACATTTTGCCCCATTTAAAACTATCACGCTGAATAAAAAATAACGGGATGCCAAAAGAAGGAGAATATTTATATAAAAATATAAATAAACCGATAATCAATATTTTCTGATCACTAAAAAGTTTTTTTAAGTCCGTAAACAAAGTCGAATATTTCTTCTCTTGCGGCTCCTCTTGATAAAAATACTCCGGAAGGCCAACCAGCAAATAAATCGGCACCAAGCATAAGAACCCCACTTGATAACCCCATTTCTGGGCAATAAAAGCCCCGCCGATTCCGGTAAATAACCCGGCAATTAAAATTGAAATCCACTGAATACTCTGAATTTTTCCCGTCGCCTGATATTTCTTGCCTTCCACGCACATGATTCCATCGATTGCCACATCACGAAAAGCGGCATTACCGGAAGTAATGATTAACAACGCCACCAGGATAAAAAGCGGCATCTGCAGGAGGCCCAAAAATAAAACAAAAATAATATCTAGCGCTAAAGAAATAAATATCCAGGCTCGCTTATTAAGAAAACTATCAATAACATAACCGATCAGCGGCTTGACCAACCAGGCAAAGGTCGTTAAGCTGCCAATGAGCATAATTTTTTCCGGAGAAAAATTCAGCGTCTCCTTAAAATAATAAAATAACCCCTGGCTCGGAAGGCCTTCTATGCCTTGCGTAAAATAAATCGCGCTGCTTAGAGCAAATATCCAAAATAGTTTTTTATTTTTCATCTTAAAAAAACAGTAGGGGAGGTTTAAACCTCCCCTACTGTTTTAATTAATTAAATTGTTTATTTAACTTTTGTTGCATCCGGCTTAACTGTTTCCGCTGGCAAGGTTACTACAGGCGCTGGAGCCTTAGCTGCTTCAGGCTTAACTGTTTCAGTTTTAGCTGCTTCAGGCTTAACTGCTTCCGGCGCAACCACGTCAGTCTTTGGCTTTACACTCCGCACATCGCGCATTAATGATTTACTCTGCTTAACCGATAAAACTGCCAAAGTTAAACAAGTGATAAAGAAAACCACCGACATAATCGTAGTTATCCGCGTAAGAAAAACACTGGTCTTGGTTCCAAACATCGACTCCACCCCGGCAAAACTTTCCACTAACCCGGCGCCTCTTCCGCGCTGAATTAAAACTAAACCGATCAAAACTACACAAGCAGTCACATGCAATATAATCAAAAATGTCATCATTTCACAACCTCACTGGCTCTAGTTACAATTGCACTAAAACTATCCACCTTTAAACTTGCTCCACCCACTAGCGCTCCATCCACATCCGGCTTACCGATTAACTCCGTAATATTTTCCGGCTTTACGCTTCCGCCATACTGGATCCTAACACTACCGGCCACTTCTTCCCCATACATTTTTCTTAATAAATCCCGGATATATTTATGCACTTCCTGCGCTTGATCCGCCGTAGCAGTCTTACCCGTGCCAATTGCCCAGACCGGCTCATAAGCAATTACAATTTTAGCCATATCCAGAGCGCTGATCTCCGCTAGGCTGCCTTGAATATGATTTTGGATAACCTCAAAAGTTTTATTTGACTCTCTTTCCTGCAAATTCTCCCCCACACAAACAATCGGGGTCAGGCCATGCCTTAAGCAGGCTTTAATTTTTTTATTTACCGTTTCATTAGTATCTCCGAAAAACTGCCTGCGTTCAGAGTGCCCGACAATAACATACTGGCAGCCCGCATCCTTAAGCATCGCGGCGGAAACCTCTCCGGTAAAAGCACCCTCTTCCTGCCAATAAATATCCTGAGCGCCGATGACGATATTGCTGTCTTCCAAATCATCCGCCAAATACGCCAGCAATGTATAGGCCGGACAAATTACAATATCCACATTTTCTACTTTGTAGAGTTCTCTTTTTAAGGCCACCGCTAATTCCTGGCCGTCTTTAATTGTCTTGTACATCTTCCAATTTCCAGCAATAATCG
>JAPLMA010000061.1 GCA_026387255.1 Candidatus Omnitrophota bacterium
CAGATTAGCGAAAAAATATAAAATACCGATCAATAATTCTTTCGGATTATGCGAATTAAAAAACCTTAATAATCCGGATAACATAAGTAGCAGCGAACCTAATATTGCTATAATCTGATACCAGCTCATTTTCATATATTAGCTTAAATTATGCTTAAACTACTCTAACGTAATAATGATCGTTTCGTGCATTTTTTAAGTGAATTAATAAAATTAAACCCCGCGCTTTCAACGCGGGGTTTAATTTTTCAAATAAATAACAAATACATTATTTTTTCTTTAGTTTCTCAGTTAATTCAGCAACAAACTTACCCGCAATATCTTTACACCCTAAACCAAAAGCCAGAGCTAAACCTAAGCCCAGAGAACCTAATACGATAGAAATAGTTAATTCAGTTATCCGAATACCAATTTGCAATTGCTCTAATCCAACAAAGATGGCAAAAGCAATAACCACTGTCTCGACAATCTGCGCTAAAAGCTTACCCTGGTTTAGTCCCGCATTGCTTGCCGCAGTTTGCACAATATTCTTTAATAAAGTTGACACGAACATCCCTAAGATTAAAATAAACAAAGCAGCAATAACATTCGGAATATAGAGAACAACTTTATTTAATAAATCCGCGGCAATCGTCAGGCCTACGGAATTAACCGCAACCATAAAAGTAATGAGCAACCCCAGCCAATAGCAAATTCCCCCAATTAAGTCAGATAGAGTATAAGTTATTCCACCCTTACCCAATAATTTATCTAACTCAATGCGGCTGGATAACTCATTAATCTTAGCTGTCTTAAGTGTTTTACTGACCACGGATCTAATTACCTTAGAAAGCAACCAGCCAATGAGCAAAATAATAATCACCAACAACGCATTAACCATAAATTGGCTAATTTGCGCCAAAACCGTACGTGCAGGTTCTAGTAATACTATTTGCCAACTACTCATATTGCCCTCCTTTTGTAAGATTTCTATTTATATAACTTTATCATAACTAATAGGTTAAGTCAAGATTATTCTCATTAATTAAAGCCACTTTTTCCTTAGTTCGACGTTTATTTTTTCCATCTTGGCATAACTTAGCTTAAAATCAACCGCCGCCAACTTAAGATCAGCTGCCGATTGATTATCTTTCTTACCGTAAATAAACTCACCGACATTGCAAATCCCCGCATGAAGAAACCTGCTGGTTAACTGCACCTCTTTATCATCTGAAACTACAACAATATTTTTAGGCGAAGCTGAATCTTGGACTATTTTTTTTATTAATTCATCCGCCTCCTGATTGCGCGAAAACATACAAAGCAAACCATTCTCCCGGGGAATATCATCTGCAGGCGGAGGATATCCGTCAAAAACAAGCACTAGTCGATTATTCTTACTTCCGGTTAATCGATTTAACCTGATAAAATCCGCAAGCGCATGCTGGATATTTAAAGCCGACTTAGAAACAGGTTTAAACGCCGGATGGTTTATTAAGTTGTAGGCGTCGATGATGTACTGTAAGGACATAAATAAGCCCTCCGATAGCCCCATAAAAGAGAACAAATGAGAATGATAAAAGCGACATCGCTAAAGCCAACTGTTTTACTACTCCCGCTTTAGCAAAATAAACTACGAACAACCCCTCCCTCAACCCTAAACCACCAATAGCAATAGGCAAAAGGGTAATTGCCCCGATAATCGGCAAAAAAATAACAAAATAAATAAAATTAATCTTTATTCCTAAAGCCAACCCGATAAAATAAACACTTATCGGGCCAACAAGCTGAATAATAAAAGAAATAAACAAATTCAAAATGATCAAACGCTTATGATTGCGAAAAACATGGATCTCCTGATGCATATTTTTAATTGTTTCTTTTATTTTTCCGGAACCCGGAGAACTAAGAAATTTCGTAATTCTAGAATAGATATTATTATTGAACAAAACTAACAACATAATAACCAACAATATTATAATTACCGAAACTGAAGTAAAAACAACTTTGTCCAGCACCAGAGCCCGACCGAATAAAAGTGCGGGCAAGATTAAGAAAACTAACCCCATATAACCACTCAATCTATCTAAAAAAATCGTCGCAATGACCTCTTTGGCCTTCTTAGTATGCTCCGCAAGATCCGCTGCCCTAACCAGATCTCCACCGATAGTTGAAGGTAAAAGAATGCTAAAAAAAATACCACCGGAAAAAGAACCAATTAGTCTTTTTAATGGAATATTAATTCCCACAGTCTTCAGTAACATCCGCCAGCGTAAAAAACCCAAAAAATAACCAAAAAAGGAAAACAAAAACCCCGCCGTTAATAACCGCTTATCTGTGCATTTAATATCATTGATTAAAACCTGCAGATCAATTTTGTTGAATTTAAACAAAAGAATTAGCAGTAGGATACTTACACTGATTCTCAATAAAAATGATAAAATATTTTTAATCCTCGGCATCTAAATTAAACTGGTTTTGGAAGTTAATTCACGGTAAGCTTCTAGATATTTCTCTGCGGTGATCTTAATTACTTCTTCCGGCAATGTCGGCGCGGGCGGAGTCTTATCCCAATCCAAAGTCTCTAAATAATCACGTACAAATTGTTTATCAAAACTTAATGCAGCTTTTCCTGGTTGATAATCACTTCGCGGCCAAAAGCGCGATGAATCCGGAGTGAGCACCTCGTCAATAATAATCAATTGGTCTTGATAAATACCAAATTCAAATTTGGTGTCAGCAATAATAATCCCTTTGCCCAAAGCGTAATCGCAAGCCTGCTTATAAATAGCGATACTTATTTTTTTCAATCGAGTTGCCAGATCAACACCCACTAAATCCTCCACATATCTTTGATTAATATTTTGATCGTGGCCCACATCTGCCTTAGTCGATGGAGTAAATATAATCTCCGGCAGCTTCTCGGATTCTCTCAAACCCTTAGGTAAGCCAATACCGCAAACTGACTGCTTTTGTTTGTATTCCTTCCAACCTGAACCGGAAAGATATCCTCTTACAACGCACTCAACAGCTAAAGGCTTAGTTTTTAAAACCAGCATTGAACGGCCCGCAAGATCCGCTGCATATTTCTTAAGCACAGCCGGGTACTTATCCAGATCTGTAGTAATCAAATGGTGCCCAATAATATCTTTAATAAAATTAAACCAGAATACGGATATGCTGGTTAAGACCTTTCCTTTATCCGGTATTCCGCAAGGCAAAACAACATCAAAACAGGAGATACGATCGGTAGAAACAATCAGCAGTTTATCCCCAAGATCATAAACATCTCTAACCTTGCCCCGACGAAAAAGCGGCAAATCTTTAAATTCGGTTTTCAATAAAACACGACTACTCATTTTTCTTTAACCTTTTAAGCAAAGCATCATGCTCTCCCCAGAGCTCCTTGGGTAGATCCTTCTTAAAATCACTAAAGAATTTACTGATACCTTTTAATTCCTCCAGCCATTCCTCTGGGTCAACTTTAAGCAGCCTTTCCAAAGCCCCCTGAGCAAGATCTAGGCCGGTCAGATCAATATTAAACGGATACGGCAGGAAACCAATCGGAGTACGCAAAGCATTAACTTTATTATTGCAGCGGTCTAATATCCATTCCAGAATTCTTAAATTTTCACAGAACCCCGGCCAAAGAAATTTTCCCTGTTGGTCTGTTCTAAACCAATTGACATGAAATATTTTTGGCGGCTTAGCCATCAATTTTCCCATATTTAACCAGTGCCTAAAATATTCCGCCATATTATACCCACAAAAAGGAAGCATCGCCATCGGATCCCGGCGCACCTGGCCCAACTTACCTACCTGAGCAGCAGTTAATTCAGAACCCATCGTAGCTGCCACAAATACGCCGTGCTGCCAATTAAATGCCTCATATACTAACGGAGCGACATGCTGACGCCGACCACCAAAAATAATCGCAGAAATTGGTACTCCGTGATGCTGCTCTAACCTAAATGATGCTGAAGGACAATTTACAATTGGAGTAGTGAAACGCGCATTAGGATGCGCACCCTTAATTACCTTGCCTTCGGCATCTAAAGTATTCGGTTTCCAAGGTTTACCCTTCCAATCGATACCTTGGCTAGGCATTTCTCCATCAGCCCCCTCCCACCAAACCGTATTATCCGGCTTTAAAAGAACATTAGTATAGATAGTGTTCGATTTAATGGTTTCCACCATATTCGGATTGGCATGAGAATTCGTGCCGGGAGCAACTCCAAAAAATCCTGTTTCCGGATTAATCGCCCAAAGAGAACCATCAGAATCTACCCGCATCCAGGAGATATCATCACCTACCGTCCAAACGCGATAGCCTTTAATCCTCAGCCCTTCAGGAGGAATTAACATTGCTAAATTTGTTTTACCGCAAGCGCTAGGAAAAGCAGCAGCGATATATTCAATATGTCCATTAGGCTCTTCAATACCCATAATTAACATATGCTCGGCCATCCATTTCTCTTTTCTAGCAACAAAGCTTGCAATACGCAAAGAAAGGCATTTCTTACCCAATAAGACATTACCACCATACCCGCTACCTACGCTCCAAATAGTATTATCTTCCGGGAAATGCAGGATCAAACGCTTCTTAATATCTAATTGAGCTTTAGAATGTAAACATTTGGTAAAATCATCATCTTTTTCCAGTTGTCTTAAAACCGGCTCTCCGCAGCGCGTCATAATCAACATATTCAAAACTACATAACGCGAATCCGTTAATTCTACCCCGATTTTACTAAAAGGCGAGCCCACCGGCCCCATAGAAAAAGGAATAACATACATCGTTCTGCCCGCCATAGCAGTTTTAAATATTGATTTAGCTTTTCTATATGCTGCCGACGGAGACATCCAATTATTATTCGGCCCCACATCATGTTTTTTCTTCGTGCAAATAAAGGTCAAATGCTCAGTTCGGGCAACATCATCCTGAGCAGTACGATGCAAAAAACATCCCGGTAATTTTTCCTGATTTAAACGGATTAACTCACCACTGCTAACGCATTCTTTTTCTAAAAGCAGCTTCTGCTCTGGCGAGCCATCAATCCAAACAATATGTTCAGGCCCACAAAGCTTAGCCATCTTATTCACCCATTCCAACAATTTTTTATTGGTGGTAGGAATTTTTTCCATTTACTTCTCCTGATTTGCTATATATTTATAAGCAGAATCAGCTGCCACTGCGCCATCACCACAAGCGTTAATTACCTGGTAAAATCCTTTTTTACGACAATCGCCGCAAGCAAAAACTCCGGGCGCCGTAGTCGACATGTTTTCATCCGTCACGATAAATCCGGCTTCATCCATCTGTAATTTATTATTTAAAAATGCTGTTTCCGGCTCATATCCAATATAAATAAAAACTCCGTCACAAGCAAAATCATTTATCTCGCCACTTAAGAGATTCTTAATCATCACCGATTCTAGTTTTTTAGTTCCTTTAATCTGCGTAACTATACTGTTTAAAATAAAATTAATTTTGTTGTTTTGCTGCATCCGCTCCTGCAGGATCTTGGAAGCCCGCAAATCATTACGCCGGTGAATTACGCTTACTAGGCTAGCAAAACGACTCAAATATATTGCCTCCTGGGCAACAGCATTACCCCCTCCAACGATAACTATCCGCTTGTCTTTAAAAAACGGAGCGTCGCAAGTAGCGCAATAAGAAACACCGCGTCCGGTATATTGCTCCTCACCGGAAACATTTAATTTCTTCGGGCGCGCCCCGCTGGCAATAATAATCGCGCTGGCTTGATAGCTTTCACTGGCAGTATTAATAATCCTATTAACACAATCTAAGCCCAATACTTCATCACTTATAATTTTTACTCTCAGCTCTTTAACCTGTTCTTCCATACGCGCCATCAGTTCAACCGTAGAAATTCCTCCGGGAAAACCCGGATAATTTTCAATGATTTCACTCATCAAGATCCTTCCGCCAACTGACATCTTTTCAATCAATAATGTATTCAGGCGGCTGCGCCCCGCATAAAGCGCCGCAGTCAATCCTGCTGGCCCACCTCCGATAATCACTAAATCATAGCTTGCCAAATTATCACCTTTTATTAAAATAGCAGTTTGCAGGATTTAACTTTTGTTCTTAGAATAGCTAATTTTCTTTTAATGCGCAATTTTTGCAGAAATGAGGCATAATCAATAATTAGCTTACCTTTGAGATGGTCGATTTCATGCTGCAAAACGCAGGCAAAAAGATCTTGAGCTTCAATTTCAATCAAACAGCCATTTTCATCCTTAGCCTGCACCCAAACCCGTTTAGCGCGTTTGACCTTAACACAAACTCCCGGCACACTCAAGCATCCTTCGCTGATTGACTGCTTACCCTGTCTTTTTACAATTTTAGGGTTAACTAATTTATAAAGGCCCTCTCCGATATCCAGAACAATTAACTGCGCACTTATCCCAACTTGCGGAGCAGCCAGGCCAATTCCGGAATCGTCATACATAGTTTCAGCCATTTGCTTAAGAATCTGGCGATGTTCATCGGTAATTCGTCCAACCGGCTTAGCTATTTTTCTTAAAACCGGATCCCCGAATACCTTAATTTTTAATTTTATTTCTGGCATCTACTTTTATAATTTTGGCTTTAATGGTTTTGGCCTCTTTATCTTCGACAGCGGCATAAGCAACAATAATCACCTGATCCCCAATACAGGAGCCGCGAGCCGCCGGGCCGTTTAAACAAATCACCCCGCTGCCGGATTTTCCTTGAATACAATAAGTTTCAATCCGCATACCGTTATTAAGATTAAGCACTTCCACTTTTTCATGTTCTAAGATATCCGCAGCTAAAATGAGATCCGCGTCAATTGTAATGCTGCCTTCATAATAAAGATTAGCTTCAGTTACAGTTGCCCGGTGAATCTTAGATTTTAACATTGTCCTTTGCATATCATCTCCCTTTATTAAACCCTAAACACTAAACTCGAAATCCTAAACAAACCCTAAATCCGAAACTCGAAACTTAAAAAGCTGTATTTTTACTTTTCGAATTTATGGTTTAGTATTTGTTTAGAGTTTAGGATTTCGGATTTAGAGTTTATCATTACTATCTCTTTATTAATTTATAAGTCTGCCGGGCAATCATTAGCTCTTCATTGGTAGGAATAACCATAATTCTGGGCTTCTTCCTTAGGCAACTAAATAGCCCCTGACAAATACTCTCTCTAACCGCAGGCTGATTCTCACCAATACCCGCAGTGAAAATCAAAGCATCTAATCCTCCTAAAACCGTTAAATATGCACCAATATATTTCCGAACACGATAAACAAAAATATCGACGGCTAGCTTTGCGCGCTTGCTCCCTAGATTAGCCTTTTCTTCAAGTAAGCGCATATCATTACTAATACCAGATATTCCTTTTAAGCCGCTTTCTTTGTTTAAAATACTATCCATTTGCTTAGTGTCTAAATTCTTTTTACGCATGATATGCGTGATCAAAGCCGGATCAACATCGCCGCAACGCGTACCCATCACCAAACCCTCTAAAGGCGTAAAACCCATACTTGTATCCACGGACTTTCCTTGATCAATAGCGGTAATACTACAGCCATTACCTAAATGGCAAGTAATTAATTTTAATTTATTCAGCGGCTTTTTTAAAATACGGCTGGCTTCTGCCGCAACATATTCATGGCTGGTGCCATGAAAACCATATTTTCTGACCCTTAACTTCTGATAATAATCATAGGGCAGCCCATAAATAAAAGCGCGCTCCGGAATAGTCTGGTGAAAAGCTGTATCAAAAACCACAACCTGCTTTACGCCGGGTAAAAGCTTCGCCGTGGCAAGAATCCCGGAAAGGTTAGCTGGATTATGTAAGGGAGCAATAGCGCAACATTTCTTAATTACTTTAATTACGCGAGAATTAACTAAAGCCGGTTTATTAAAATCTTCGGCCCCATGTACCACCCGATGCCCCACCGCATCGACCAACTTAATTTCTTCGAGTATAATTTTTAGGCCCGAGTAATGATTATTAAACTTTGAGCCATCTTCGCCAATATGCTCGATTGCGCCTTTGCTGATTAAACACTCAGAAGGCATATCAAAAAGTTTATATTTAATCGATGAGCTTCCGCTATTAATTACTAATATTTTCATTATTGCGCCCTGATCGCCGTAATGGCTACACTGTCTATGATATCATCAACAAAACAACCACGCGATAAATCACTGGCCGGTTTATTTAACCCCAAAAATAACGGTCCGATCGCCCGGCATCCACTTAAACGCTGCACAAGTTTATATCCAATATTACCAGCCTCTAAATTCGGAAAAATAAGAACATTCGCTTCTCCGTTTATCGGGCTATCCGGGCATTTTATTTGAGCTACCTCCGGAACAATTGCTGCATCTGCCTGCAACTCTCCATCCGCTAATATATTCGGCGATTGCTCTTTAAGTAATACTAAAGCTTCAGCAATTTTTTCAGCGGATTTCGTTTTAGCTGAACCTTTAGTAGAATAACTTAAAAAAGCTACTTTCGGAGTAAGGTCTAAAACTTTAGCGGCAAGTTCGGCAGCCGTCAAAGCAATGCAAGACAACTGCCGAGCATTTGGATCAGGAATAACTCCACAATCTGCGAAAATAAAAGTTCCGCTATCGCCGTATTGACAGTTAGGAACTACCATCACAAAACAACTTGAAGCAATAGTAAATCTTTGCTCCAGGCCAATACAACGAATGCATGCCCGGGCGACATCAGAAGTAGTATGAATTGCCCCGGCAACTAAGCCATCGGCCTTACCTTCACGAGTCATCATCGCGGCATAATAAAGACTGTTAGAAAAAAGTTTTTTCACCGTGGCTAAATCAATGTCTTTAGATTTATACATTTCATAATATTGCTGAATATATCTTTCTAATTCATGCTTATCAATTAAATCCGGAGTTAAAACCAAAGGATTAGCCAATGATTCTTGTTTAATAATACGCGCGGCTTCAATTGTACGCTGATCTTCATACTCCGGTAAAACAATGGTTTTAATTTTTCTTTTTGCAAGTTTACGAAGCTCGATAATCGCATCCATATTTAAATCCCCTTTAGAATTTTTTTAAAATCCACATTCTCTCTAATTAATTTTTCAACTGCCGAAATCTTTTCTTTGTCACATGGCCTGATCTTCACTGTTATATCATGCACGCAGGTAGCCACATCATAAGTATCAGATTTAGCCAATAACACCGGGATCTGGGCTTTAGCTAAAAGATCCATTAACGGCTCATCCGGAACAATTCCGCAAGTTAAAACTAATCCACAAATTTTTAACTTTTTACTGGCAGAATCTCGAAAACAGTTTAAAGCAATATTAATCATATCGTGGCGGTCGCCGGGAGTAATCATTAGGCTATCTTCAATAATATAGCGGGAGGCATCCCGCGGCTCCATAGCGGCAACAATCACTTTGGCCACTGAGCGTTCCAAATATTCGCCTCCGCAAAGAACTTCAAAATCCGTCTCTTCTAAAATTTGTTCGATGGTTGGCCGAGCTAACATCGGATCATAAGGAAGGACTCCTAAAACTTGGATCCCTTTTCTCTCCAAGCCTTTTCTTACCAGTCGATTGATCTTTTCAAACTTATTCGGTAAAACTTTATTTACAATTACCCCTAAAACCTTAACCCCCTCTTTTTCAAAAAGAGCCTTATTTAAGATAATCTCGTCAATCGGCCGGCCCACTCCGCCGGAAGAAATAATAATTACCTTCGCACCCAAAAGTTTAGCCACTGTAGCATTAGAATGGTCAAATACCGATCCCACTCCGGCATGGCCGGTACCTTCAATAACCACTAGCTCTTGGTTTTTAGAAATTCTACGAAAAGCATCTTGAATCAGGTGGCTGATATTTTTTTTATCCGGCTTGGTAATATATTTTTCGGTAAAACCTTTCTCTACAGCAATCGGACTCATATCTTTAAGCCCACTTTTTATCCCACAGACTTTTTCAATAAGAATAGAATCCTCGTCAATCCTTAAACCCTCTTCCTCTAGATAGCGCTGACCGATGGGTTTAATAAAACCCACCTTGCCGAATTTCTGCTGTAAATTCCGGATGATCCCCAAAGAGACCGTCGTCTTGCCGTCATTCTGCTTAGTGGCGGCAATAAAGATTTTACGCATTAAAAATTTTCCTCGATCTTACGTTTTAGGTCCAGCTTACTGGCTGCACCGACGAGTTGATTCATAACCTTACCGTTTTTAAAAAATATAATTGTCGGTATAGACATTACCCCATATTCCGTGGCAATCTTAGGATTTATATCAACATCCACTTTACCAATTTTCATCTTACCTGTATATTCCTTAGCCAGCTCATCAATGAAAGGTGCAATCTTTTTACATGGACCACACCAAACAGCCCAAAAATCCACCAAAACCGGTAAATCCGATTCCAACACTTCCTGCTTAAAATTAAGATCCGTAAAATGTTGCGTGTGCATAACTTTAATCCTTTGAGTTTGATTGGGTTAATAAAATTAGAAGATTTCTTAAATTATCACAAACACCCGGTAATTGCAAGCAAAAAAGGAAAAAAGGAAACGTGCCAAAAAGCATAAATCAAATAACAGTTAACTCTGTTGTTTTACCGCCAGTAAACCTAGTTGCTCTGAGTAATAACCGGAGGTAAGTGCATCCAGCGAAGCTGTCAGCTCCTGGAGTTTTAATTGTTTATCAAATCTTTTGCTTCTATCCTCAAGGGCTAAATTATCCAATTCAGATTTTACTCTTAAGCGTTCAAAATAGAGCTTATTTACCTGATCTAAAATATCATCCCGTAACTCGACCATCAGTTTTGAACGCACATCAATGCTTGTCTGTGCATCATTCCAAATCAAATCACTTAGATCCCAAGATAAAGAAACATCCCAATCAATATTGTCCCTGCCCCGGCGTAAAACATCATCATCGCTTTTAGTAGTTGAGCCGCTTTCCCAATGCCAAAGATCAGTTGAATTGCGATCCAAGCCTATGCTGACCTGCGGTAATAATGCTTTTTTTGAGGCCTCTTTACGCCACTGCGCTATCTTTTCCGGGCCTACCTCAGCATATTTTATAGCTGCTTGCTGAACATCTCTTACACCCGGTTCATATTTAAGATATTCCTGCAACATGACCAATGGTAAAAAATTAGTAGTAGTCTTTAAATTAGCCTTATAGATGCCTTTTTCACCGGCAATATAAATATTAGTTTTATTATCTAAAGTCAGATAATTTAATTTGCCTGCGGCCAGGCCAAATGACAGTTCTATCCAACGACCAGGGCTATAGAGAAAAACCCCTGATGAAGTAAGCGCATAAAGCTCTGAACTATCCGCTAAACAAATCATCTTTACATCACGATTTAATAAGCCATATTCAGTCAGCTTTTCCCAACTTTGCCCCTGATTGGAACTGCGATAAACTCCTCTGACGCTGGAAAAATACAATAGATTACTGTTATGTGTATTTACCTTTACAAAACTAATACCCGCCAATTTATCCGGCTGCTCCAGTCCATCCTGAGCCACCTCTTCTTTAGAATCTCGATGAGCATAACTTACAAAAACCCTCTCCCAGCTTTTGCCGTCATCTAAAGATTTAAATATCCCGTTTTCAACAGCTAAATAAATAGTTTGATTTTGCCCAACAACAAAATCAATATTAAGTATGCAATTATTGTCTATACCTAATTTTTGTTTACACCAACTACGGCCGTAATCCCTACTGATAAAAAGGCCGGCTTTTGTACCCACAAATATAACTTGAGCGGTGCTCAATACCGCTGTACATTGTTTTTCCAACTCAGTCTTACCACGAAAAATCCTCTCCCAGCGTTCTCCTAAATTACTACCGCGATATAAACCATTCCCGGTTGCCGCATAAACAACATTATAATTATCCTTTTCCATCACTAAAGCGTTAATCTCAGCACCACTTCCCTTTACCGCTAATACCCTGCGCCAGCTTTTTCCGGCATTATCAGTTTTTAATATATTTCCGGGTTTTCCCACAAAAATAATTTTACTATCTTGCGCATCAACTAAAAGCACTTGGCAATTAAGATTTTCCCTTCCGATACCCTCCCAGCTAAAATCCCCCGCTAAAAGCGCTTTGTTCATAATACTTAACCAAATTACTATAAAGCTAAAGACTATTTTTTTCATTCTTTGCCACCTCCTACAGTAATTGACGTAAGAGGCTAACAAATCTAACTAACTATTTTTCAAATTAAAAACTAAGGGACGGTTCTCATTTCTTAAAACTAAAAAAGAGAACCGTCCCCTTTATTTCTAAAAGTTAGCGCAATATAGCAAAATGAAGCAACGCACCGACAATCAGACTAATTCCCAGCATAATCAAGGTGGATTTAATTAAACCTCTTAATCCCAATTCTTTAGCCAAAACCACAAAACTGGCTATACAAGGAAAAGATATCGCCAACAATGTGGCGCCAATAAACAATTGATTCGCCGTAAGGCCCAGAGGCATCAACATTCCTACCGCCACATCTTTTCTTAAAAAACCAATCGCTAAAGCCACCACCGCTTCTTTGGGAAGACCGAATAAACCATGGACAATCGGGGCAAATATAGCCGTCACAAAATCAAATAGTTTATAATAGAGCAAAATGTTAATAAAACAAACTCCCAATAAAACTACCGGCAACGCTTCGACCAAAAATCCCTTAATGCGAAAGTAAAGCTTTTTCCAAAGCATAAGTAACGGCGGGAACCGATAAGGAGGAATCTCTAAGAGAAATTCCGGGCTGTAGCCGGGTAAGATGCGGTTTAAGATAATTCCTAATATAATCACCAAAGAAAATAATACCAAATATACTCCTCCGATATAAAGCCCACCGAATTTACCTAAAAGGCCAAAGATCATCGCCTGTAAAGGAATACACGGCACGCCGATAGAGATAATTGTGGAGGCAATAAATCTCTCCCGCTTTGATTCTAACACGCGCGTAGATAAAATTCCGGGAACATTACAACCAAACCCCAGCAACACGGGAATTACCGCATAACCGTGCAAACCTAAACGATGCAAAAGATTGTCTAATAATACGGCCAATCGCGGCAGATACCCGATATCCTCCAGCAGGCTTAAAATAAAATAAAAAGACACAACATAAGGTAAGACCATGCCGAATTCAATATAAGGAGCAGTGGTTAAAACCCCTAAAGATTGTTTAAAGTCTATTTTACCATTAATCAAATCACCGATTAATAAATGGAACCAAAAACCTTTTTCCTGCCAATAAATAGACAGTTTTTCCAGCAGCGGCTGATAAATATTAATAAAAACCGGATCGGTAATACGGTTAATTATTCCTTCTCCGATAAAACGCACAAATTTAAATGCAGTATAGATAATCCCGGCGGCCATCAATAATCCGGTCACCGGACGCACCGATGCATCCTCCATTATTTCTCTAAAAGTGTGATGCCGATGCTCGAGTCGCTGAACTAATTCAATAATTTTGCCAATCTCTAACCAACGCTGCTGGTGGTCAAGCTTACCTTTTGGGCAAGACTTTGCCTCTTTTATCCTCTCGGTTAATAATTTAATTCCCACTCCGGTTAAAGCACAGGTTGAAATCACGGGAGCCTTCAGGAGCTCCTGGAGTTTAGCGATATCTATATGCACTCCCCGATGGACAGCGTCATCGCACATATTCATACAAACGACTACCGGAAAACCTTCCTCAATCAACTGTAAAGTTAAAAGTAAATTCCTTTCAAGATTAGTTGAATCAATAATATTAATTACCGCGATCTCTTCTTTAGAAAATTCTTTTAATAAAGATACTGCCACCTCTTCAGCTCTAGAGGTAGGATCCAAAGAATATGTCCCCGGTAAATCCACGACTTGGACCTTTTCATTATCCAAGCGTAAATAGCCTTTAGCAATCTCAACCGTCGTTCCCGGATAATTTGAAGAAATCACCTGTACACCAGTGAGGCGTGAAAATACAACACTTTTACCAACATTGGGATTACCGATTAAATAAATCTTTTTTATCATTCTCTCTGGATAATTATTTTTTCTGCTACACTATGGCCGAGAGCCAAAATACTTCTTCCCGCTTTAATTACTACCGGCCCCCTTAGCCCAATATGGCTAAGCTTGGTAACCGATTTACCTTTATATACACCCATGCTTAAAAGTTTACTTTCTAAATTAGATCCTCCTAAAATCTCCAGAATCTTGACGGCTTCATTCGCCTTAATTTGCGCTAAAGATATTTTTTTCATTTCTAATCATTAAATCAAACAAATAAACTTGATTCTTCACGACTCACAATACAACCATCCTTAAGAAACATTATTCTCCTAGCTTGTAAACCGAGCTTATAATTGTGCGTTGTCAAAACTATGGTTAAATCGTCTTTTTGATTTAATTCTTTAAATATATCAAATATTTGCTGTCCACTCTTAGTATCTAGGTTTCCCGTAGGCTCATCAGCAAAAAGTATTTTTGGAGTAGTTACTAGCGCCCGCGCTATAGCCACCCTTTGCCTTTCACCTCCGGAGAGTTCTCTTGGTAAATGATTAATCCGATGCCCTAGACCCACCCTTTCAAGCAAACTTACCGCCTTTGAATGCTCTTGAGGCAATCCGGAAAAAAGTAAAGGAAGCACAACATTTTCTAAAGCTGTAAGCGTAGGGATTAACAAGAACTCTTGAAAAACAAAACCCATATTTACGCGTCGAATTTTAACCAACGAACTTTCTTTAAACGCAGAAACATCATGATCTAAAACATTAAGCTTACCGGTGGACACCTTATCTAAACAACCTAAGATATCTAAAAGTGTAGTTTTGCCCGAACCAGAAGGCCCCATAATAGCGATAAATTCTCCTTGTCGAATTTCTAAATCTAGATCCTTAATTGCTTTAATTTCTTCTGCAAAAAGTGTATAAATCTTACTAATTCTATCCGCTTTGATTAAAATATTAACCATGGTTAATCTCCTGACCTGATTGCTTCAACCGGCCTCATGGATGAAGCGCGAAATGCCGGATAAATTCCGGCAATTAAACCCATAATCACTGCTCCTAAAAATGAGCCGAGTAAAAGTACTGGCGTTATAATTACTAGTTTTCCCGCAGGAGCATAAGGCAATGTTTGTCTAATGATATGCTCAACTAAACTTGTTCCCAAAATAGCGATAATCTCGCCGAAGAATCCACCCAAAACACAGATCAGCGTGGTTTCTAGCCAAATAATGTGGAAAATATCCAAACGCGATGCACCGATGGCTTTCATTACACCGATTTCTTTTGTCCTTTCGAAAACCGACATAAGAATTGTATTCACTACGCCAATCACAGCAATCAGAATTGCAATAATTGCTACAGAATTAGTCATGACTTTTGAAGAAGAAACTAAATTAAATATAGTCCCTTTTACCTGCGCCATACTGATTACCTGAATACCCGGTTCATTGTATAAACTTTCCTCAAAATCTCCCAAACTACCAATATCTTTTAACTTTATTCCTATTCCGGTTAGTTTTCCCGGTAGATCAAATATGCGCTGCGCAGTCGCTAAAGGAATAAACATTATTCCATCATCTTGAGTACCTGTTCGCTCAAATATTCCTACCACCTTAAGAACTTTATTCAGATTCGGAATAAAAATTTGATCTCCGGCAACACGCTGTTCTAGCTCTGCAGCTTCATAACCAATAATTACCTCATCGGCGTCATCGCTAGAGAACCATTGCCCGGACTTAAACTTTGACCACGGCTTAAGCTCTAAATAAGAATTAGATACTCCCATATACAAAATTATACCACCTTGGCCATTCTGCCTATCCTTATCAAACTCTGTAGCCGCTAATTGCGGAGATATCCTTTCTATTCTCGGGTCTTTAGCAATCTTATCAAACACCGATTGCTCCATATACCGCAAACCACCTCCGCCTTTTAACATCAACGTTGCTGCTTCATAGGGGCAACCTTTGGCAGTTACTAAAACCTGATACCCCATTTTATCAATATCATTGGTTAAAGATTTTTGATATCCAGTATCAAACCCCATAAGGCTAACTAAAACCGCAACCGCAATTGCTACGCCGCCAATCGTAAGAAATGTACGGATCTTCTTCCTCTGCAAATTTTTAAAAGCAACAGTTAATATTTTCATTTTATTTGAACTCCTCTGGCCTGAATCATTGGCCCTGTTTTCTTGATCATCACCTTGCCTTCAACTAATATCTTCTTGCCGGCCTTTTGGGGGATGGCAAAACCGGAATTTCCGGTATCCACATAGATAGTCAAATTTCCGCTGCCCACCTTAACATAAAACCAGCAACCCGTAGAACATTCACTGGCAATTTTACCATCAATGGTTACTAACTTACCCTCAAAGCCCTTAGGGTCAGCTAAAATATCTTTAACTGCAGTTACCTGGTGATTTATGATTTCCTGACCATATTTTTCTGTTCTAGCGGAAAGCCTGATGAATGCTACGCCAATAACTATAATTATGATTAAACTTAACCCCACGATACGTAAAATTTTCATTCAATTTTCCTCCTCATTTTTCCCCAGCCTCCGGCGCTTGGGGGAAAATGACCCTCAAGCTCCCGCGAGGGGGAGAATTTTTCCCCCAACCTCTGGCGCTTGGGGGAAAATGACCCTCAAGCTCCCGCAAGGAAAAAGACTATTTACCTGCACCGTGTAGAAAATAATCCAGCAAGATCAAATCTTTTTTTATTCCCCGCAGCGTTGCCCTAAAATCTTCCGGGCTATTAACACTATAATCAATAATCTTAACTACCGGCCCATCCGAAAGTTTATTTTCTAAAACATTATATCTATAGAAATCAGCCAGAGTTAACCCCTTAAACTGCCCCGTAAACTCATTAGCGCGAAATTTTGAAACTTCAGGAGATGATATCCTTTGATAATAAAATGAAATAATTTTTTCCTTTAAATCAGTGGCAATAACGATCTGTAAAACTCCAAATTTACCTTTTTGATTTACACCGTGGATATAACCAATCGGATCTTTACCTTTTAATATAGTATAATAAACATAAGAAACATCCAAATCTTCATAAACTGCATCAAATTTATCGCCCAACTTCTCTTCAATCTCGCTCTGTAAGGCTTGACCGCCGAGCTCTTTTAAGGTTATAAATTTAGTTAAATAACCACTGGATTCGGGAAAAAGCCTTTTAACATCCCGATCAGGATCATCCAGGCTGCAACCTATTGCCGCAAAAGAGTTGGTATAAATACTGAATAAGAATAAAACGCTAAATAATAGTTTAAGCATTATCCACTCCCTATGGTTTTAACTAAAAAGGCCAAAACATGGCCCTCTCTCTATGCACCAAAATAATAAAACTGCAACAGGAACCTATTTTCTTCTTTCTGGCCCATCATATTTAAATCATGAGCGAAGGCAGCACGTAAAGTTATATTCTGATTAAGTTTGTAAGTTGTGCCTATTGTTAAAGTAGAGTCAGCAGATGAGCTCTCCCCTAATTTATTAATCCAAGATTGAAACTGTAACTCCCATTCCCAATTTTGATACTTTGGTATTGTATAATCAACCTCTCCTAAATAACCAAGCACTTTTTTGCTGTCATTTTCTCCGTAAGCAACTTCTCCTTTAAAAAGATACGGACCAAAAAGATATTGACTATCTAATCCCACCCTCTTCTTTAAAATCGCCTTATCTGACAGAAGCTTATCCTGTGGAATTGTCTTGTAATCCTCTGTTTCCAAAACCCGGCCATAGAGAAACGAAATCCCATATTGAAAATTTTGCGAAGTTGGCGTTCCAATCCTGGAAGTAAAAAGAAAACTACCATCTCTTCTACGAATCCCCATTCCCGATCCCAACTGCAGCGCCAATTTATAATCAAATTTAGGCAACGATCCTTCTAAGCCGACTCCCCAATCCTTTTTAAAACCTATATCCTTCATTGCCAATGTTTGAAGAATTGTACTATGAGTATCCAATAATGGTTCAAGCCCAAAAGCCGGATCAAAATGGCCAATACGCAGCTTCGCAGCATAATTCATCTTATATAAAAACCAAGCGTTATGTATCTGGATGCCCCAGGCATTATGTGCGTTGCTCATACTGTCATAGGCCAGGCGCACCTGTAAATCAGTAGTGAGATAATCACCGTATGCATTGGAAAACTTACGGTAATCCTCAAAACCTACTCCATTGGTTAGATCATTGCTCTTGCCCACCCAATGCTCCCGGTCAGAATAACCACCGATAAGATTAATCTCTTTATAAAAAAGCGACTCGTTAGCCAATAGCGGGGCTTTTAGAATCGCTAAAATAAATAAACTTAATAAAAATATATTACATTTTTTAAACATGCTTAATTAAAAATTAACCGAAAAACTTATCCCCCTTAGCCCAGTTTTCCCCACTCACCTCATCAATAACCAGATAAAGGCTCTCTTTGGGCTTTCCGGCGACTTTTAACAACGTATCAGAAAATTCCTTGGCGATCTTTTCTTTCTGCTCCTTGCTGAGTTTGCCTACCAATTTAAGATTAATGTATGGCATCTGCCCTCCCTATTTTGATATTAAAAATATCCCTACCTGAGCAAACAAATTAGGTAAAAACAAAATCTTGTGGTTCTCACCGATACAAACACTACGTTGGATATTAATCTTTTTTGCGCGGCAATACTTCTTAAAATCAAGGATACTTAAAAAGTGTAAATTCGGAGTTTCATACCACTGGTAAGGAAGCGCTTCAGTAACCGGAGCCTTACCCTGAAAAAACATCTGTAATCTTGACTTATAATGCGCAAAGTTTGGAAAGCCCACAATCACCTTTTTGCCCACGCGCAAGGCATCCGTAAGTACCTTATCCACATGCAAGATCTGCTGCAAGCTTTGATTAAGTACCACATAATCAAAAGATTTATCGTTAAATTCCGCCAGGCCGCTATCCACATCCCCATGAAAAACATTTAAACCTTTAGCCACGCATTTATAAATCGCCTGCTCATCAATTTCAATACCCTGAACATGGGCTTTTTTACTCTTAATTAAAAGATACAAAAGGTCTCCGTTACCGCA
>JAPLMA010000048.1 GCA_026387255.1 Candidatus Omnitrophota bacterium
AAATAATCATAGCAAGCTGACTACCGGTTGTCAATACAAATATGAACCTAGACTCCTGAAGATTTTTTAGATTTAAACCTAGCAGTGGAATTAACAATTACCTGCCAAGCAAATATTATGAACATAAAGATAATCGCCACGCTGCGTAAACCCCTGATAAGATTAACCATCTTCTTGCTTTTTTCAACCTTGTCTTTTAAGAATACCTCAGGATCGGTTAATGTTTCAAGCCTAGCTGTAAAATCCATGGCTAACATTGACTCGCGGGGCAGCTTATCGGTAAGCGGTATTTTTTCAAGCTCCATTTTAAGGCCTTTTGCTCCGCCGACAGTATAGGCAACCAGGAGCTTGTCATAAAAATACGTATCTACCCCATAATGAAGCATCATTCTTACCGCAAAGAAATTCGCAAAGAGCATACAACATAAAAATACTAACATTACCGCAATTTTAATTATCCGGTTTCTAGAAAATTCCATACACTCCTTTATTACACAACCTTCCTGCCTAATACGATAGCCTTTTGGAGAGCACCTTCAACTTTTACAATCCCGCCAATTTCCCTTTTTTCTAAAAATCCATCTTCTTCCACTTATTTACTTGGCGTTATTTTTTTGTTTTTTCAATTTCTCCAGAACGTCTTTAGCTGTCTTTAAATTGACACCTTCCTCCTTGGCGACCAGCTTAAAAAATTCGCAGTCAAGGCAACTAGTTAGTTTGCGGGCAAATACGCCCTCCACATCACCTTCACAAAACGTGCCGCCAACCGCCCAACAGCAGCGGCCCGCATTCTTTCCGCAATTGAAACCATTTAGACAGGCCTTAGTGGCTACAGGACAAACTCCCAATTCCTTGGCTTTAGCGCCTCCAGGCTCCCGCCCGCACTTCAAAAATTCCCAACAATTAATTTTTGGCATCAAATTCTCCCATCCTATTTCTTATTTAATTTTTTAGAAGCTTTGGCTTAATTATATCCCCTTAAACCAAAAATCCCAAGCCCTTTTTGAGCTTGGGATTAAGATATCAGAAACCCGAAAGCATCCCCCTTAGTTTACCGAAACCTGCATTGCTTCAATTACCCGCTGGCTTACGCCCTGTTTCTGTAAATAATTGAGATCATCCGCGGTTAAAGAATATTTGGATTTTGCCGCTTTGATCTTAGCGATAATTTCATCACTGGATACGCCTTGTTTAGTCAAATCAACTATCTGCTGCATGGTCAGCTGCGCCGAAACTTGAGATAAAGCATCCTGAGTTGGCTTCTTAATCTGCGCTCCAACTAATGCTCCTGTGCCTGCGCCGATTGCTCCACCTATCGCAGCACCTTGAAGGGGATGGCCACTCTGAAAACCGATAATTCCTCCTGCGATCGCCCCAACAGTCCCTCCAATACCAGCTCCCTCACCTACTCTTGTTTTATTTGTCTGACAACCACAAACGACCAATGTAAATGCTAAAATAAAGAATAAATAAAAATACCTTTTCATTTAACACTCCTTTCTCTTTTTTTATTATACCGCTAAAACTAAAACAAGCATCTTATTTTTTATTCAACGAAGTCCTTTTTGTTCCGTAAAAAGGATCCCAAGCCATTTTCGAGCTTGGGATCAAACACCTTAAAGTTTTTAATTAGCAAGGCCCTTAGGCAATAATCTTGTCGAATTCCTCTATGGAAATTGCGGGGAAACTGGTAAAAGAGATATTTGTCAGCTTGTTTAAAGCAACCGAAGCCTTCATTACTTCCACAACTCCTGGAAAATCCGCAATAATCACCATATCATATTTCCCCAGAAGCGCATACATGGAATTCACCTTACCGCCAGCCTTTGCTATCGCATCAAGCGCCTTCTTGGTTCTATCGGCCGAGATATCCCCCATCGCCTCCTTTGAATATTTTCCGTACATAAAAAATTTCGCCATTTGACACCTCCTCGTCTACCTAGACGACACCGGCGCAATTCCAATTAACGCCGGGTGTCTTTGCCTGTTATATTATTTACAACATGAACTTGTACCTTTTGAAATTTTCTTAATTACTGCGCTGATAATAAAACAAGCTAGGGCAAGGAATATAAGCAGATTATCAGATAACGGCAGGACGTCAAAAGCCGCCGCCAAAAGCAACAATATCCCAACGCCATTTAGAACCGCATAACACACGCACGTATTCTTGTTTTCCATTTGCTCCTCCTTTTTGATTTATTATACCGCCTTAACCCCAAAATCCCAAACCATTTTCAAGCTTAAAATTCAAAGCAAAAAAAATAGAAACGGTCCCTTTATTACTCATTATGAGACTTATTCTACCCCTCCCAATTAGCTTGTCAACCAAAAACACCTGCTAAAGCGGACTGATGAAGCGCGAGTAAACAGTATTCGCGGGTGGCTTGGGTGTTTTCGTAGCGCGTCAACGCAAGAAAATACCCAAGACAGCCTGCCCGCCAATCTTTGTGGCGGGGACCCGCGATTGCTACAAAACAAAAAAGGCGTTGATTTCTCAACGCCTTTCCTCGTAGCACAAATGCCTTCCAACTAAGTAATAAAAGTATACCCGACTTAGAATAAATTATCAAGATAAACAGGATGGCTAAATACGGAATCCAATCGCCTCAGTCCTCTTCGGCGGCTCAAGAAGTTGCCTAATTGCTTCGAATACAATAGAAAATTGTTTATCATATTTCTTTTCCATCACCTCTATTTTACGCCTCAAATCATGGTTAGTTAAAAGCATTCGGCGTAACTGCGCAAAAGCGCGCATAATCTGAATATTCACCATAATTGCGCGTTCACTATTTAAAACACTAGAGAGCATGGCAACACCTTCCTGAGTAAAAACGTAAGGAAGATACCTTCTTCCGCCTCGCTTTGAGGTCGCATTTTGCGACCTCAAAAAATCAGCTTCTTCTGCGGTAAGTTGAAACATAAAATCTTCGGGAAATCGTTTTTTATTCCTTGCTACTTGCTCATTTAACCGCTTTGTCTTTACCTCATAAAGCATCGCCAAATCAACATCAAGCATGACTCTCTTTCCTCGAATAATTAAAATTCTTTCCGTTATTATCTCTGCAGTAACTAAATTAGACATTTTGCGCCTCCTTTCTACTTTAATAGACGCGGAAGAAGATAAAATCTAACAAATATTTTATAAATAACTACGCAGGCAGGGCCTCGCGACTGTTACGACGAAAACCATGGTCAGTCCCTTGCGGGGACAGACCCTTCGTAAAAAAAAGAACCAGCTAAATTAATAACTGGCTTGGAATTACATGGCTAACTCATAGACATCGCGCTTAAACCTGGATGAGCGCTTAAAATTAATTTGTTGTAGCGCGCGGTGTAAATTAAAAAAAAGAAAGCCAACTATTTATTTAGTTGGCTTTCTTTTTTTAAATTTAGGAGCACCGACCTACTCTCACATAGCCTTACGACTACACTACCATCGGCTCTGAGGGGCTTAACGGCCGTATTCGGAATGGGAACGGGTGTTTCCCCCTCGATAAAGGCACTCCAAAAAACATCAACAACTACACACAGATTTTAAGTGAGCAAAAACTACTCGTCCAAATAACCCAAGTGAAACAAAATTAAGGACAAGCCTATTGGCTGATTAGTACGTATTAGCTGAAACTCTTACGAGTCTTACACTTTACGCCTATCAAAGTGGTAGTCTACCACTAGCCTACAGAGTCTTGCGACTCAGGGATACTTAGTCTTGGGGGGTGCTTGGCACTTAGATGCTTTCAGCGCTTATCACTTCCAAACGTAGCTACCCGGCCTTTGCCCTTGGCAGGACAACCGGAAAACCATAGGTTTGTTT
>JAPLMA010000056.1 GCA_026387255.1 Candidatus Omnitrophota bacterium
AACAATATCCTGACTGAATTTGGTGAGTTGATTATCGGACGTATGGGGATCCCGCAGGTTAAAAAAGAGTTAAGTGTAATTGTTTTGATTGTTAATGCGACTACGGATGAAGTTGGTGCTTTGACTGGTAAATTAGGTAAAGTTAGCGGTGTTTCGGTAAAATCAGCTTTAAGTAAGATTGAATAAACAGTTATTGTTTATTCTACTATAATGATATAGATGAAATACATAAATGAAGAAAAAATAAATAATTTGTTAGCGGATGCGTCTAAGGTTGATTGCCGCAAGCTTGATCTTATTTTAGCTAAAGCCAGGTCTTTGCAGCGGTTAAGCCTTAATGAGTCTGCGGTTTTGCTTTCGGTCAATGACCCTGAATATATCCAGAAAATATTTAATACAGCCAATTTTGTTAAAGATACCATTTACGGCAGAAGGGTGGTTTTATTTGCACCACTTTACATCAGCAATCTTTGCGTGAATAGCTGTCTGTACTGTGGTTTTAAAACAGATAACATCAACCTTAAACGTAAGGCGCTGGCTACTTCTGAAATTACCCAACAGATTCAGTGGCTTTTAAGGCGTGGGCATAAGAGGATATTGGCTGTTTGTGGTGAAGCGGCGCCCGCGGGACAATCAAATATTGATTATTATATTCAGGCGGTTAAAACTATTTACGCTGCGGTAATAGGCAAACATAGAATTAAAAGGGTTAATGTTAACTGCGCGCCGTTAAGCGTCAGTGATTTTAAAAAATTGAAAGCCTCCGGTATTGGTACTTTTCAGATTTTCCAGGAAACTTACCATGATCAAACCTACCGTCAGATGCATCTTAGTGGTCCCAAGAGTGATCCGGATAATCGGATTAGCGCGCCGGATAGGGCATTTGCTGCAGGTATTGATGATATCGGTATTGGGGCGCTTTACGGATTATACGATTGGAGGTTTGAAACGCTAGGGCTACTTTCCCATATAGAGCATCTGGAAGAGGAGTTTAAAGTTGGGCCGCATACAATATCCGTGCCGCGCATAGAACCGGCTGAGGGCTCGGAGTTGTCGTTTAATCCTCCTTACAGGATTTCCGATGAAGATTTTAAAAAAGTGGTTGCAGTTTTAAGGCTTTCAGTGCCCTACACGGGTATCATTATGTCTACTCGTGAGTCTGCTACTATGCGTGATGCGCTTCTTAATTTGGGGGTTTCGCAAGTCAGCGCAGAATCTTCTACGTCGCCCGGCGGTTATTCTGATAATCGAGAAGCCAGTGCCGGTAGCCAGTTTTCTCTTGGCGATAACCGCACCATTGAAGAAGTTGTCGCTTCTTTGATCGCACATGATTATATCCCTAGTTTTTGCGCAGCTTGCTATCGCATGGAAAGGACCGGAGATGCTTTTATGCAATTGGCTAAGCCTGGGACAATAAAAGGAAAATGCAGTATGAATGCATTAGTTACCTTAAAAGAGTATTTGGATGATTTTGCATCCGCTAAAGTTAAAGCGTCCGGGTATAAAATGATCGAACGTTATTTTAATCAACTAGATAATGTTGATCAAAAGATGCTTAAGCTTTTCTTTAACCATGTAGATGCCGGAATAAGAGATGAGTATGTTTAAACTTAAAGCGCTTTTGGACAGGATTTATGAATCCGAGTTACCCGATTTGAATGATTTAGAGCAGGCCTTGTCTTTAAAAAATCAAGTAGAACTAGATAAGTTGTTTAGTTTCGCAGATAGTGTGAGGAAAGAATTTTGCGGTGACGGAATTATCTTGCGCGGGATTATTGAATTTTCTAATTTTTGTGACAAAGAGTGTTTTTATTGCGGACTAAATAAAAATAACCGTAAGCTTAGCCGTTACCGGATGAACCAGGAGGAGTTAATTAAGAGTGTTAAATATTTAGCCTCCTGTAATGTTAAAACTGTGGTTTTACAATCTGGAGAGGATCAGGCTTTAGATGCTTTGTGGCTGGCAGATATAATTAGCCAGATAAAATCAAGGTTTGATCTGGTAGTTACTCTTTCGGTGGGGGAAAGAAGCATGCAAGATTACAGGGTATGGAAGGAATCAGGGGCAGATAGGTATTTATTAAAAATAGAGACCTCAGATAAAGATTTGTATTCATCTATGCACCCGCAGATGGATTTTAACCAGCGCCTAGATTGCCTTGATGCTTTAGGTAAACTGGGGTATCAGGTGGGCACAGGGAATATTATTGGGCTTCCTGGACAGAGTTTAAAGAACATCGCTAAAGATATTATTTTCTTTAAGCAGGGTGATTTTGATATGATTGGCATTGGCCCGTTTATTCCGCATGGGGATTCGCAATTCTCCGGAGAAAAAAAAGGCGATGCTACGCTTACTCTAAAGACTATTGCACTTACTAGGATTCTCACCAGGAACGCGCATATCCCGGCGACAACTGCCCTGGGAAGCCTGGATAAAGATTATAGGTTGGATGGTTTAAAATGCGGGGCAAATGTTTTAATGCCTAATTTTACTCCGCCGCCGTTTCGTAAGCTCTATCAGATATATCCGGGTAAGCGTTGTGTGGATGAATCTGTAGGTGTTTGTAATTTCTGCATGGATGGAGTGGCTAAAAGTTTAGGCAGATTCATTGATTATTCAAAAGCACATTCATTTAAGCAAAAAAAGGAAATCTCGCATGTATAGGACACCGGCCAGTAATAGGTTGCATATCGGAATATTTGGTAAGAGAAATACCGGTAAATCTAGTTTAATTAATGCGGTTACGGGACAGGATACGGCGATTGTTTCTGAGGTTGCCGGGACAACCACCGATCCAGTGTATAAGGCAATGGAGATTCTACCCATTGGCCCATGCATGTTGATTGATACCGCGGGTATTGATGATGCGGGGGTTCTCGGAGAGGAGCGGATTAAACGTACTTTAGTCGTTTTGAGAAAAACGGATTTGGGTTTAATTGTCGTATCCCCGGATACCAGGATTGATAATTTTGAGCTGGAGTTAATTAAGACATTTCAAAGCAAGAAACTTCCATTTTTATTTGTAATTAATAAATGTGAGTTAGAGGGAGAGGTCGCGCAAAATTATTTAGACCAAAACAAACTTCCTTTTATTAAGATAAGTGCTAAAACTAAGCAGGGAATCGCAGAGTTTAAAACTAAGCTCATGGAGATGGCTCCTGGCCATTGGTCGCCGGTTCCTTTGCTCGGTGATATCATTAATGCCAAGGACGTAATTATTTTAGTCTGTCCGATTGATAGCGCTATGCCGCAGGGCCGGTTAATTTTGCCCCAGGTGCAAATGATGCGCGATTGTTTAGATAATAATGCGCTAGCTTTAGTGGCCAAGGAAACTGAATTACTGGATTGTCTTAAAGCGTTAAAGAAAAAACCACAATTAGTTATCACTGATTCCCAGGTTTTAGAAGATGTGCGCGATATGTTGCCTGAAGATATTCCTTTAACTTCATTTTCTACTGTGTTTGCTCGGCATAAGGGAGATTTGAACGCCTATATCCAAGGGGTTTATGCATTAGAAAACTTAAAAGACGGTGATGAAATTTTAATTGCCGAGGCCTGCACGCATCATGTGCAACCGGAAGATATCGGCCGCACTAAGATTCCCACTTGGCTGTTGAATTATACTAAAAAAGATTTGCACTATGAAGTAACTGCCGGAGGTGATTTTCCGGAGGACCTAAGCCGCTATAAACTGATTATTTCCTGTGGTGGTTGCATGGTGAATCGGGGTGAAATTATGCACCGTATCCAGAAGGCTAAAATTGCGTCTGTTGCGATTACTAATTATGGAATACTGATGGCCTATCTGAGTGGTATTCTTGAGCGGGTAGTTGCTCCGTTTAAAGGTGGAGTAGTTAAGCTGGATTTAGAATTTGACAAAGTCCCTAGAAAGTAGTATAGATATATTCCCAACAGAAGATGTTAAAAAAATAGTTAGCCATGAAGATAATCTCTAAAGAAGTAATTGCGGATTACGCCGGAGTAAGGATTGTCAGGTTATTGATTATTGCTCCGGAGATTAGCCAAAAAGCCCTTGTCGGTCAATTTGTCGTGGTAATGACTACTGAAACAGGGGAAAGAATTCCGTTAACTATTGTTCAGGCAGATCCTCAAGGAAAAATCATCACTCTGATTTTTCAGGAGGTAGGTTTAACGACTAAGGCCTTAGGCGCACTTAATGTGGGTGATAATTTATATGCTCTCTTGGGCCCTCTGGGAAAGCCCACGCAAATTAAGAATTACGGTAAAGTTATTTTGATCGGCGGAGGAGTAGGAATCGCTGAAATTTACCCGGTAGCTAAAAGTTTGAAACAAGCAGGAAATAATATCACAATGATCATCGGAGCGAGAAATAAAGAGCTCTTGATATTGGAAAATGAACTTAAAGATATAGCAGATAAAATCTTTCTAGTAACCGATGATGGTTCTGCGGGAGTGCAGGGTTTTACGACGTTAGTTTTAGAAGATTTGTTTAAGCAAGACAAATACGATTTAGTTTATGCTGTAGGCCCGATTCCTATGATGAGTAAGGTTAGTGCGATTAGCCGGTTGTCTAATACTAAGGCAATAGTTTCTCTTAATGCTTTGATGGTGGATGCCACAGGGATGTGCGGATGCTGCCGGGTTACCGTGGCCGGGGAGGTTAAGTTTAGTTGTGTTGATGGCCCGGAGTTTGAGGCAGAAAAGATAGATTGGGAAGAGTTAGGTAAACGTAACACGATGTATTTGGATAAAGAGCAGCATATTTGTAAAATAATAATTTAATCAATGCCTAAAGTTCCTGTAGAAGTTAAAGAACTAGCTGCCGTATTTAGAGTAGGTAACTTTAATGAGGTAGTTACAGGATATAGTCAGGAAGAGGCGCTTTCTGAAGCCAGTCGTTGTATCCAATGTAAGAACCCCACCTGTATTTCCGGTTGTCCAGTTAATATTAATATTAAGAAGTTTATTTATCAGATTACTCAACAGGATTACGCGGGAGCTTATTTTACCATTCGCGCAACGAATAATTTTCCTTCTATTTGCGGTAGGGTTTGCCCGGCAGAATACCAGTGCCGTAAGGTTTGCGTGCTGAATAAGAATAAAGCTGGCAATGTGAGCTCGGAAGCAATTAATATTCATTTTTTAGAAAGATTTATTGGTGATTATGGGATGCAGCATAATCTTACAGTCTCGCAGAAAAATAATTTATCAAAAAATAAAATAGCCGTGATCGGCACTGGGCCGGCAGGATTATGTTGCGCTGGGGAATTAGCGAGAAATGGAGTTAAAGTAATTGTTTTTGAAGCTTTGCATAGTTGTGGAGGCGTTTTAAGGTACGGAATTCCGAATTTTCGCCTACCGCGGGAAATTCTTGACGCCGAGATCAATTATTTAATCAAGCTGGGCGTAGAATTTAAGACTAATCTATTGGTCGGTAAAAGTATAACCTTAGATGAATTATTCCGTCAGGGGTTTAGCAAGATATTTTTAGGCCTCGGTGCTGGCGTGCCATCATTTTTGGGGATTACCGGCGAGAACCTTTGCAATATTTATTCGGCGAATGAGTTCTTGACCCGGGTGAATTTAATGTCTGCTTATAAGTTTCCCCAATATCATACTCCAGT
Organism: Candidatus Omnitrophota bacterium; assembly: GCA_026387255.1. Classification (GTDB taxonomy): domain Bacteria; phylum Omnitrophota; class Gorgyraeia; order Gygaellales; family Profunditerraquicolaceae; genus UBA6249. The sequence continues at coordinate 5,608 of JAPLMA010000056.1, forward strand.
AAATATTGGAAAGCATGTTTTAGTTGTTGGTGGTGGTAATACCGCCTTGGATGCTGCCCGGTGTGCATTGCGTTTACAAAAGATACAAGGAATTAAGCCGAGCGTGAAAATTATTTATCGGCGTACAGAGATGCAAATGCCAGCTCGACAGCTTGAAATCCAGCATGCCAAAGAAGAAGGGGTGGAGTTTAAATTTTTAGTTCAGCCTAAAGAGTTTATTGCTAATGACCGGGGTTTTGTTGGAGAATTAACTTGCTTAAATTGTCAGCTTGGAGACCAAGATGTTTCTGGTAGAAAACGCTCAGAAGTAATTGCCGGTAGCGATTTTAATCTTCCTTGTGATTTGGCGATCATCGCTATTGGTTTAAAAGCAAATCAGGTTTTAAGTAGTGTTACTCTAGGATTAAAAACTGATAAATATAAAGATATTATAGTTAGCCCGAAGAATATGGAAACCTCAATTAAGAATGTATTTGCCGGAGGTGATATAGTTGGCGGGGAAGGCACAGTAATTGAGGCGATGGGGATGGCTAAAAAAGCAGCGGTTGGTATGCTGCAAAATTCTTGACAAAGATTTTTTTAGTACTATTATATGTTTCACAACTATAGCGCCTTAGTTTGCAAAGTTGCAAAACTTTAAGGCTCAAGGATAGATTAAAAGACAAAGACGTCTGCAAGATCTAAGCAGGCGTTTTATTTTTTTTCAGACCCAGTGCCTTATTTTTAGGCATAATTTGATTAATTAACGTTAAAAGGAGGATATCCATGATTCAGTGGCCCAAAACAAATGATGCTTTAGGAACAGTAAATAGAGGCAATCCTTGTGAAAGCGGATTGTGCACGCTTTGCCGGGTTGATTGTATGGGAAAATGTGAAACTTGGCTTTCTAGCCTAAAAGGAAGAAAACTTCTTTATCCCAGAGATTACAGTTTTACTACTGCCGGAAGCGCGAACTCAAGCCATATCGGGGTTTCTTATAATTCTTTGCGCATCAATGGTTATAATTACGGCGCAACCGGGCTTCCGAAGGGGTTATCTAATTCTGAGGATGATTGTATTTTTCCCAATGTAAATATTGAGGGTGAGTTTGGCCAGGCAGTTAAAACTAAGTTTAGGGTTCCGATGATGACGGGTGCTTTAGGCTCGACTTTTGTGGCCGCCAAATATTGGGAGTCTTTTGCTACTGGTGCAGCATTAGTCGGTATCCCGATTGTTGTAGGTGAGAATGTAGTGGGTATTGATAAACAGGCAGAGATTAAGAATGGCAAAATTATTAAAGCTCCGGAATTAGATCGCAGAGTTGAAACATTCCTACGTTACTACGATGGTTATGGCGCAATTATCGTGCAGATGAATGTTGAGGATACGCGTAATGGAGTTGCTGAATATGTAATTAAAAAATTTGGCGATAAGGTGATTATAGAGTTAAAGTGGGGCCAGGGTGCGAAATGTATCGGTGGAGAAATACAGGTTACTTCCCTAGAGTATGCTCAATTCTTGAAAAAACGGGGGTATGTGGTTGATCCTGATCCAACGTTACCCCAAGTGCAGGAGGCTTTTAAAGCCGGGGCAATTAAGTCTATTGCTCGTCATAGCCGTTTAGGTTATACCAGTTTGTCATCTGAAAAGCAAGTGGAAGAGAATTTTATGAAAGCCGTGAAGTATTTGCGTAAGATTGGCTATAAGAGAATATCATTAAAGACTGGTTCTTATGGTATGGAAGCTTTGGCGATGTCTATAAAATATGCCTCTGACGCTAAACTTGATCTGTTGACCATTGATGGATCAGGTGGCGGTACAGGAATGAGCCCTTGGAATATGATGGAGACCTGGGGTGTTCCTTCTATACTTTTGCATGCTAAAGCTTATGAGTATGCAGAGATCTTACGTAAAAAGGGGAAGCAGGTAGTGGATATGGCTTTTGCCGGAGGATTAGCTCGTGAGGACCATATATTTAAGGCATTGGCATTAGGTGCTCCATATACTAAGTTAGTGTGTATGGGCCGTGCGTTAATGATTCCCGCATATCTTGGTTCGAATATTGAAGGAGTACTCAATCCTGCCGCTAAAACAAAGGTCAGTGGCAGTTGGGATAAACTTCCTGCATCTGTAACTGAAATGGGTTCTACTCCTGATGAGCTTTTTGCCGGATATTATGACCTGCAAAAGAAGGTTGGTAAAGATGAGATGAAGAATGTGCCATTAGGTGCAGTTGCTTTGTGGACATTAGCAGATAAATTAGCGGCCGGTGTGCAGCAGTTAATGGCGGGAGCCAGGAGATTTACGCTTAAGGCGATTAGGCGTGATGATATATTCTCGGCAAACCGTGAGACAGAGAAAGAAACCGGGGTGCCTTTTATTACGGATGCAGCAGATGATAAGGCTAAGAAAATATTAAAAGGGTAAATTAAAAAGATCAAGTATCCCTTGGTATAAAAGTGCCGCGTCTATATATAGACGCGGCACTTTTATTTTAGTTGCATGCTGAATAGTTAAGTTGTAGAATATTTACTGTGGATAAAGACCAGATCGTTGAAGATTTCTTCCGCAACTTGAGAATTGCGCTCACCAATGCTTTTTCTTATTCTAAAGACCATCCTTATTTTATAAAATCTGTTGGAAATTTTAAACTTATACTTGAAGAAATTCTTGTCGTTTTAAATCCGCTTAAAATTGGGGTAACTAACTTAGGGCTGGTGGTTGACGGAAAGAAATTAACACGAGTTGGTTTTTATGACGAATTGGCCAGGCTATTGCATCAGCGAAAAATAAAAAGCATTGAAATCAGAAGAGGCGTAAACCTCCAGGAGCTAGTCCAATTTCTTTCCCTTATTTCATTACCGCAAAAAGAGATCTTTAAAAACGGTGGTTTGAGTGTGCTTTTAGAGAATGAACGCTTAATCCATTTTACGATAGAGGAGCTGGATTATTCCGCGTTCTTGCATGGAGAAGGCCAGGAGTGTGCTGATATCTGGGGTTTCATGCTTAAAGATGCCACGCAGAGTAATGATGCGGTTAAATTAGGGCAGTTGGCAGATGGTTTTGGCCCGTTTATTAATCGGGTTAGCGAAAAAGATCTTTTTGATGCCGAAGGTATTTCTTCCGAGGTCAATGAGTTCTTGGATTGTTTAAGAGGTAAAAATAAAGAGAAATTTGATAAATGTTCACAAGATGTTTTCCTTTGGCTCTTGCGCAATAAAAAATCACTTAGTCAGGAAAAACTGATAAAACTTAAACCGGTTTTTAATAGTTTAAGCCAAGAGGATTTTAGTGTTCTTCTTGAGGAAGGGTTTATGCAGGATGAAGATTTTGATTCTTTGAGCCTGCAGGTTTTTTCCAAGATTTCCGAGCAGAAGAATTCACCTAAGATCGCGGAAAACTTTTTTAATAAAATTAATGCAACACCGGGCTTGATGGATAATCCCCAAACAGTAAAGAAAATCCGAGGTTTATTAAGTACCTCTCAGGATGATCCTCTGTCTGCGGTATACCGTAACACGCTTGAATCTTTGATCAAAGGTATTTCTTTTTCCGGCAAGCTTATTTTTGATCATAAGCTGCTTAAGGAAAATTACCGTTATATAGTTTTAAGCATACTGGCAACCGATGAAAACACAGATATCCTACAAATGGCAGCCGTGAATTTGGGTAAAGAGTTAGCGGGCGTATTTGAGGATAATGATGTTGGTTTGTTAAAAGATCTTTGTGGTGTGTTGGCTAAAAGGAAGCAAGAAAGTATAAAAGCGTGTATTGATCTTGAAAAGAGCCTTTCTTCTTCCATCGAGAATATTGCTTTAAATAACAGCCTGACTTATGAGCAGGAATTTCTTTTGGAGATGGTTTCTTGGCCTAGTCAGGATTTGAGTTTATATCTGGAAAAAATATTTACTGTTGAAAAAGTAAATAAGCAGGTTTTAAATTTATTTTTAAGATTGTTTCCAGATAACCTGGAATCCTTTTATCAAAGTATGGATAAAAAAATTCAAGATACAGAGTTTCTTGGCAGCTTAACCGATGCGTTAAGTCAAGTTGATACGCCCGTAACTCTGAGCGTATTAGAATACATGTATTCTTCCGCTAATGAATTGATTAAACTCGAGGCGTTAAAAGCCATGCGTAAATTAAAGAAGGTCGATGTTGCATTTCTTATCTCTCATTTAGAAACGAATTCATTATTACTTAGAAATGGGCTACTTTCTGTTTTGATATTGGACGCACAGGCAAAAAAGAATGTTTTAGATTTACTGTTTAGAATTCCTAGCTTTCTAGGAAACAAAAATAAACTTCTTATAGAGAATATGAAGATTGTTTTTGATTTAAGGTTTGTTGAAGCGATTAGTTGCATTAAGGATTTAAGTCATAGGAGATTTTTCTGGAATAAACAGTTGCGTAATAAGGCGATCCAGATATTAAAGGAGTGGAATGCTCGCTAAGGTTGAAAAAGCTTTTAAAGAGTTGCTCGCCTGTTTTCAGACTGCCAAGTTGTACGGCATAGTGCATCCGATGTTTCAGAAATCCCTGGATAAGTCGTATGCGGCTTTTGAGGATGTTTTAGCCCTGCGTCAGGAGATGATTATCGGTATTGTTGGGGATGAACTGGCTTTTGAAAAAGAGATTTTTTTTGATTTGGGTAAGCTTTTAAGGCCAGCGATCCTGTATTTAAAAGAAAGGAATATCGAAAGGTTTGCTTTTTACCGCGGATTAAGCAAAGATGAGCTGGGTAAATTCGTAGGTGTTCTTGTTGGCCCGAAAGAATATTTTAAGGCAGACCCGCAGATGTTACTGGCTCATCTTGGGGTGAAAAATATAAGCATCGGCAAACTGAAGATTAATGATCAGAAGGATAACGATTTTTTTACGGGTGGACAGCTTGAACTTTATAATTCTTCTGTGGATAGGGTTAGCCAGGTTTTATCTAGCGTGCTTAATTCTGAAAAGATTGATCCGCTGGGGCTTAAATTTTCTTTAAATAATATTATTGATGGTTTAGGCACACAACGTCAGGAGTTGTTAAAATTAATTACGGTAAAAAGGTATGATGTGGAAATTTATGTACACATGCTCAATGTTTCCATTTTTGCCATGTATTTTTCCTCGCGCCTGGGGTTTGAAAAGGATGATATATTGGATATCGGCGTAGCGGCTCTTTTTCATGATATCGGCAAGTTGTATATTTCGCGCAAGACTTTACATAAGCCTGATAAGCTTAGCGAACAGGAATTTAGCCGCATTAAGAGCCACACGGTTTTAGGCGCTGAGTTTATGTTTGAATATGTCGATAGTTTGGGGATTTTACCGGTGGTCGTTAGTTTCGAGCATCATCTAAAATATGACTCTTCCGGATATCCCCGCCTACCTTTGTTAAGAAAACAGCATATCGTTTCTTCAATTGTTGCGATCTGCGATGTTTATGATGCTCTTTCGCAAAGACGGGGCTACAAGCAGGATTATTCACCGGATGTAGTCTACAATATTATGAACAAAGACAAAGGAAGCTCTTTTGATCCAGAGTTGCTGGATAAGTTTTTTAGAGTTATGGGTTTTTGGCCAATTGGCTCGGTGGTGGCTTTAAATGACGGTAGCATAGCTTTAGTCAGGGATGAGAATGAGTCTGACATCCGGCGGCCAAAAATTGAGATCGTCTCACCAGTTGACAAAAAACGCCTGGTGGATTTAACTCAAGAAACGGCTTTAAGTATTCAGCGTTATCTTAATCCTTGGAAGGAAGGCAAGGAGTATTTGTCTCATTAAAAATAATTTGACATTCCCGATTACTTTTGTTATAGTTTATTAAACAAAGGCGTTTAGGAGTCGAATACTCGGCACTAAACGCTTTTTTTTGTAGGAGCTGTTTTTTTAAGTTAAATTAAATAAATTGAGTGTTAAGAGAAAGTAGCTATGCAGGCAATTTTAGCTTTAGAAGATGGTGTAGTATTTAAAGGCAACTCCTTTGGTTCAAGCGGCGAAGCTTTAGGTGAAGTTGTTTTTAATACCAGCATGTCCGGATACCAGGAGATTATTACGGATCCTTCTTATAAAGGCCAAATTGTGATGATGACCTATCCTTTGATTGGTAACTACGGAATTAATCAGGAGGATGCTGAGAGCCGTCGGCCTTTCTTAGAAGGTTTTGTCGTTAAGGAGTACAGTAAAATCGCCAGCAATTGGAGGAATGAACAGAAGTTAGGAGAGTATTTAAAAGAAAATAATATTTTAGCGGTAGAGGGAATTGATACCCGTGCGCTGACTTTGCATATCAGAGAAAAAGGCTCGCTGAAGGCGGTTTTATCTACCCAAGATTTTGATCAGAATAGTTTGGTGCATAAAGCAAAAACAAGCCGGGGTTTAGCCGGCCGGGATCTGGTTAAGGATGTTACCATTCCTAGAAAGTATGCTTATACGCAGATTAAAGACGGTAAATTTAAGGTGGTGGTTTTAGATTGCGGGGTAAAATATAATATATTAAGGGAATTGTTGCGTTATAAATGTAACATTACTGTGTTGCCGGCGCAGGCAACCGCTAAAGAAATTCTTGCCGCTCATCCTGACGGAGTTTTACTTTCTAATGGACCGGGTGATCCGGCGGCAGTAGATTATCTGGTCAAAACGACTGCCTGCTTGATTGGCCGTGTTCCGATTTTTGGAATTTGTCTGGGGCATCAGATACTCGCTCTTGCCTTGGGAGGCACAACTTATAAGCTTAAGTTCGGACATCATGGCGCAAATCATCCGGTAAAAGATTTAAAGACAAATAAAGTTTATATTACTAGCCAGAATCACTCTTTCTGTGTGGATATCGATTCTTTGTCGAAAAAAGATATCCAGTTGACGCATGTAAACTTAAATGATGGTACTTTAGAGGGGTTGCGACATAAAAAATTACCGATATTTTCCGTGCAGTTTCACCCGGAAGCAGCTCCGGGTCCGCTGGATGCCGAATATTTATTCGCGGAATTTACAAAGTTGATGAAGAATAAGAAATCCTAAAACTTACAGCTTCTGTTTCGGATTTAGTGTTTCGAATTTGTTTAGAGTCTCGAGTTTAGGATTTAGGGTTTAAAACTATGCCTAAGAGAACGGATATTAAGAAGATTCTAATTATTGGTTCCGGCCCCATTGTTATCGGCCAGGCCTGCGAATTCGATTATTCCGGTACCCAAGCTTGTAAAGTTCTAAAACAAGAAGGGTATAAAATAATCTTGGTGAATTCTAATCCGGCAACCATTATGACTGATCCGGAGATCGCTGATAAGACTTATATTGAACCGATCACCGTAGAAATGGTGGAGAAGATTATTGCTAAAGAAAGGCCGGATGCGCTTTTGCCTACTCTTGGCGGCCAGACTGCTTTGAATACAACAATTGGGTTAGCCCAGAAGGGGGTATTAAAGAAATATAAGGTTGAGACTATCGGAGCGGATATCCAGGCGATAAAAAAAGGCGAGGACCGTCAATTATTTAAGGCGGCAATGAAAAAGATCGGATTGGACCTGCCTAAAAGTGACCGGGCTTATAATTTGGAAGAAGCAGTTGTTGTGTCGGAAAAAATCGGTTTTCCTCTAATTATTCGGCCCAGTTTTACGATGGGAGGAGCCGGAGGAGCGATCGCCTACAATTTGGAAGAGTTTAAAGTTTTGGCTAAGCGGGGCCTGGAATCTAGTATTATTAGCGAAATTTTGGTTGAAGAGTCGGTAATCGGTTGGAAGGAGTTTGAATTGGAGGTGATGCGCGATTTAAAAGATAACGTGGTGGTTATTTGTACGATCGAGAATTTTGATCCGATGGGGGTGCATACCGGAGATAGTATTACCGTGGCTCCGATTCAGACATTAACGAATAAGGAATATCAGTTAATGCGTAATGCGGCGATTGCTTGTATCCGAGAGATTGGTGTTTCTACCGGCGGTTCGAATATTCAGTTTGCCGTGCATCCGCAGACCGGCAGGATGGTGGTTATTGAGATGAATCCGAGAGTTTCGCGTAGTTCGGCTTTGTCTTCGAAAGCCACAGGTTTTCCGATTGCTAAGATTGCGGCTAAACTTGCTGTTGGTTATACTTTGGATGAAATTCCAAATGATATCACTCGCCTGACCCCGGCTTGTTTTGAGCCGGCGATTGATTATTGTGTGGTAAAGATACCGCGTTTTACTTTTGAAAAATTTGCTTTGGCAGAGAATACATTGGGGATCTCGATGAAATCCGTTGGTGAGACGATGGCCATCGGACGCACATTTAAAGAGGCTCTGCAGAAAGGGCTGCGCGCATTAGAGCTTAAGAAGTTTGGTTTAGAAAGCATCGTTTTCAATAAGCCGGAAGAGATTAAAATTGATCAGGGGATTTTAGATAAAATTTATCAGAAATTAAGACAGCCTAATGCCGAAAGGATTTTTTATATTGGCGATGCTTTTCGCGCTAAATTGGATATTGACTTGATTTATGATTTAACCAGGATTGACCGCTGGTTTTTACATAACATCAAAGAGATCATTGATTGTGAGAGAGAACTGCTTAAAAATAGAGATAATCTTTCTTGCCAACTTTTGAAGAAGGCTAAGCAGTACGGTTTTAGTGATAAACAGTTGGCTAAACTTCTATCAATAAGCGAGATTGAGGTTTGTAATTTAAGAAGATCAATGAACATTACTCCTGATTTTAAGCTGGTGGATACCTGCGCCGCAGAGTTCAAGGCACATACCCCTTATTTTTACTCTACTTACGATAAATAATTCCAGCAAATTAAATTTCGGTGCTTTACAAATAAAGTAACTTATAATAGAATAAGTTTGATAATTAGGGAAAAAAATTCCTGCTGTAATTTTTTGTAACTTAATGAAGTTTTTTGATTATGTCAGTTAAAGTAAAATTTCTCGGCGGCGCAAAAACTGTTACCGGTTCCAGCCATTTAATTTCGGTTGGCAATACCGATATTCTTCTTGATGGAGGTCTTTTCCAGGGGCATCGTGAAGCCTTCTATAAAACTAATACTACCTTTCATTATAATCCGCGCACGATTAAAGCCATGGTTTTGTCGCATGCGCATATTGATCATTGTGGTAATATCCCTAATCTTATTAAGCAGGGATTACGCTGTAAGATTTACACTACTTCGGCAACCAAGGATTTAGCTGACTTAATGCTGGTGGATTCAGGTAAGATCCAGGAGGAAGATGTGCGCTATGTAAATAAAATTAACCGGCGCATGGGGTTACCTTTACGGAAAGCCTTATACACTGCTAAGGAGGCTTCCAAGGCTACCCGAATATTCCGCTCTATTTCTTATAACCAAAAATTTTGTATTGCCAAAGATATATTTGCTACGATTGTCGATGCGGGACACATCTTGGGTTCAGGGATTATTATTTTAGATATTAAGGATCAAGATCGCTCTCTACGTTTAGGCTATGCCGTGGATTTGGGAAGGAGGAATCTTCCGCTTTTGAATAATCCGGTAATTCCTCAGGGGCTGGACTATTTAATTTTAGAATCTACTTATGGCGGCCGGCTGCATCGGCCGATTGATGAAGCGCAGTCAAAGTTAAGAGAAACAATTTCCCGGGCGGTTAAAAGAGGAGGAAAGGTTCTTATTCCCTCCTTTACTTTGGAGCGCACTCAGGAGGTACTTTATTTTTTAAATGAACTACTTAAAGAAAAGATCATTCCTTTTGTACCGATTTATGTGGATAGCCCTTTAGCGACCAATATTACCGATCTTTTTAAATATCATTTGGATTTTTTAAACGAAAAAACTCGTCAGGCTTTTAAGCGGGGTGATAATCCCTTTGAATTGTTGAATTTGCGTTTTATTCGCGATCAAAAAGAGTCTAAGGCGTTAAATACCGATAAGCGGCCGATGATTATTATTGCCGGTAGCGGGATGTGTGAGTCTGGAAGAATACTGCATCATTTGCAGAATAATATTGAGGATACACGCAACATGATTTTAGTGGTCGGATATATGGCTCAGGATACTCTGGGTAGAAGAATAGTTGAGAAAACGCCTTTTGTGAAAATATTCGGAGTGGAGTATGAGCTTAATGCGGAAGTGGTGGTGATTAACTCTTTTTCCGGTCATGCCGACCAGACGGAACTGCTGGATTTTGTTTCTGGTTGCCTGCCGCTTAAACGAATTTTCCTGGTTCATGGAGAGCTTGAGCAATCTAAAATACTTGCGGATATCTTGACCCAGAGGGCGCAAGCGGTATATATCCCGGATAAAGATGAAGAAGTATTGCTTAATTAGTAATTTTGTGGTAGTATTATTTTCACTTTAAAATAATAATCAGTTTGTTAGAAGGAAGGAAGGTTTAAAATGATTGGTGGTTTTTCTACTCCCAAAAAAGATAAAGCGCTTAAGTCTAGCGGTGGCAAACTTGTTAAGACTGGTGAAATTTTGGTTCGCGGGATTGATACTTATAAAGCGGGGGTCAATGTCCGGGGTTTAGGTACATTATTTGCCTCTTGTGCGGGTAAGGTTTATTTTACGCGCAAAAAGACCAGCCACGGTAAAGTACGCACGTTTGTCAATGTCGCGCCTCTAGCAAAAATAGCTAAAAAGTAAAATGTCGAGTTTAGCTAAAAGCTATTCTCAAGCGAAGTACGCCTTAAGTATAATTGATACGGTTTATAGCATAGCTCTGCTTCTAATTTTTTTAGGATCAGGGCTTTCTTTATTTTTAGAGGACTTTCTTAAAAGTTTCGGCTGGCCTAATTATTTATTAATTGGCGTGTATTTATTGGTTATTTTGTTTCT
>JAPLMA010000008.1 GCA_026387255.1 Candidatus Omnitrophota bacterium
CACCTGGGCATTGGCGCGTAAGAGTCGGGCTAAACCACAGATCCGCTCACAAATTACCGGATTGCGTTTATGCGGCATAGCACTTGATCCTTTTTGCCCCTTACCAAACGGCTCTTCAACCTCTAAAACCTCTGTCTTCTGTAAATGCCTGATTTCCGTAGCAAACTTTTCTAAAGAAGCGCCAATTACTGCCAGAGTTACCATATATTGTGCATATACATCCCGATGTATTACCTGCGTGGCAATATTCACCGGCTTAAGCCCAAGTTTTCTACAGACATAATCTTCCACAAACGGCTCGATATTAGAATATGTACCCACGGCTCCGGAGAGCTTCCCCAGGCAAACTTCCTGTTTAGCTTGTTTAAGGCGCGCTAAATTACGCTTGGTTTCATCAAACCAAAGCGCCAGCTTCAAACCAAAAGTAGTTGGTTCGGCATGCACCCCATGTGTGCGTCCGATACAAGCCATATCTTTATAAATTTTAGCTTTTTTTGCTAGAACTTTAAGTAATTTTTCTAAATCATCAACTAATATCTCAGAGGCGCTTTTTAACTGCACTCCTAGTGTAGTATCTAAAATATCCGAAGAAGTCAACCCTAGATGCAGATATTGGGCATCTTTACCTATATATTGGGCGACATTGGAAACAAAGGCCACAACATCATGTTGTGTCTTCTCTTCAATTTTTTGGATCTGGGAAAGATTAAATCTGGCTTTCTGCTTAATTCGCTTTACGGCTTGAGGCGGGACAATTTTTTTCGTCGCGTAAGCCTCTAAGGCCAAGATCTCGATCGACAGCATGGTCTGAAACTTAAACTCCTCCTGCCAAATACTCTTCATCTTAGCAAGGCTGTAACGTTCAATCATACAAGTCTCCTCTTATTTAAACAGGAAATTATTATATCAAAAAATTGAAATTTTAGCAAATAAAATAAGACAAGAAACAACAGGTAGAAAAATTAAACGCAGATTGATTTAAAAAGTTTTAGCGGGAAAGTTTGGTCTTACTCAGGCAGATGATTTTCTTCAATTAGCGCAGAAAGATTTTTTGGCGTTTCCGCATTCGCTCCTTTAATCTTTGATTCCTTTTCCATTTCCATAATCCTATTTTTCAACTGCTCTTCTACTTGAGCTTTATCTTTTTTAAGATTGAGCAATTCCTTTTTTAATCTTGTTTCCGTATCTCTTTTTTCATCCTTAAGGGTAGTTAATTGCTTATTGAATTCCGTTACCAGGTCTTCTTTAGATTTAATTAAAGAGGCTACTTTTGATTCCGCCTCTGCCCTAGCCATATCTAAAAGATCAGGCTGCTCTCTATAGGCTGGTGCTTTTTTTCCTAAAGCAGCAATCTTAGCTTCAAGCTCTCTTAGCTTAATTTCTTTTTCGATTTTAAATTTTGTCTCATTCATTACCCGGTTTTCTGCCCCGATCTTGGCTTCCTCTGAAGCACGCAAGGAAGAATCAAGGGCTTTTATCTTAGATTGCAATTCAGTCTGCAAATTAACATTTTTATCATTAAGAGCGCTAATCCTCGCATTCAGAGCAGCTATCTGTTTTTCAAAACCCGCCTGCAAAAAGAACTCATCTTTTTTATTCTTAATTAAAAGGTCAATTTCTGATCTAAGACTAGTTTCTTGAATAGTTAAAGCCGAAATCTTTGCTTCTAATTTTTCTTGGTTATCTTTATTTCTCTGGTTTAAGTCATCCAGGTCAGCTTTTAATTTATTTTCAGAGTCAAGTTTAGCTTTCTCTAAAGCGCTAATTTGCTTTTTCAATAAAGATCTTTCTTCATCTAAACTGGCCAAATCAGAGTTTAATTTATTTTCAGAGTCAAGTTTAGTCTTACCTAAAGCGCTGATTTGTTCTTTTAAAAGAGCTTTTTCATTTTCTAAAAAAGTAAACTTGATTTCAGTTTCTTGCTTGGATTTGGTTAAAAATGCAAGTTGGTCATTAAATTCTGCTTTGGTATCTTTTAAGTTATTTTCTGCTTGCAAGAGTTGCCCTTTTAAGGAGGAGGATTCTTTTTCTAACAGGATAAGATTAGTTTCAGTTTCTTGCTTGGATTTGGTTAAAGCAGCCAGCTGATCATTTAGCCTTGCTTCTGTCTTCTTTAAATCATCTCCTGCTTGAGAAAGCTGCTCTTTTAAGGAGGGTACTTCTTTGCCTAAAAAGACAACCTGATTATTCAGTTCTAGCTTTGTATATTCTAAGTTATTTTCTGCTTGCAAGAGTTGCTCTTTTAAGGAGAAGGATTCTTTTTCTAACAGGATAAGATTAGTTTCAGTTTCTTGCTTGGATTTGGTTAAAGCAGCCAGCTGATCATTTAGCCTTGCTTCTGTCTTCTTTAAATCATCTCCTGCTTGAGAAAGCTGCTCTTTTAAGGAGGTTTCTTGCTTGGATTTGGTTAAAGCAGCCAGCTGATCATTTAGCCTTGCTTCTGTCTTCTTTAAATCATCTCCTGATTGAGAAAACTGATCTTTTAAGGAAGAGGATTCTTTACCTCGCAGGCTAGGGCTAGCTTCGGTTTCAGCAAATATAAAACCTGGAGTTCCGGCAAGATTATCACTTGCATAAATAAAGTTATTTCTCTGTGACAATTTTAGCCCGTTGACAAAGGTATCATAACCTAACCACAGAGAACCAACTAGCATAACCGCAAACAGCCTTTTACGGTAATTTGATTTGAAAAACCTACTTACCATAAACCTTGCTCCTTGTTTTTCAAACTATTTTAACCACTCCCTGTATCTTAAGCATTATCAACAGCTTCTCTGGTAGTATCCACTTAATTTATTATAGTTGTAATACTTATTTTATCAAGAAAATTCTTTGCTACGAGAAATAATTCCACTCTAACCTTGTTACTCTAAAACCAAACCCGGCATTTAAAAAAACTATGTTGCAATCTGAATATTTTATCTTATAATTAATGCATAATAGGAGGAACAAAAAATGTTAAGAATTTTACGCAACAAAAAAACCGCAAAAAAAATCTGGATTGGGCTAGCCATTATTATTATTCCGGCATTTGCTCTCTGGGGTTTTGGAGGAGCAAGCCGCGACCGGCAAGATACGGCTACTATCGGAAAGATTTTTGGCAAAAATATCTCAAATTTAGAGTTTAAGAATTCCATAGTCGCCGTAAGAACTATGGCGCTTATGCGATTCGGTGATCAACTCTCAGAAATAGAGAAATATTTAAATTTTGAAGGCCAGGCCCGAGAAAGATTAATCCTTCTCTATGAAGCAAAAATACGCAAGCTCAACGTAAAAGATAAAGAAATCATCGATGAAATCCAGAATGCGCCATATTTTCAGGATAAAAACGGCTTTAACAATAAAATTTATCAGGAAGCCCTGCGCTATGGTCTGCGCTTGCAACCGCGTATCTTTGAAGAACAAACTCGCCAGAACTTAACCATCGCTAAACTTTACAAGCAAATTACCCAAAACGTTAAATTTAGTGATGACCAGATCCGTCAGGAATACCTAAATGCTAACCAAGAACTAAGCATTTACTATATTGCCAGCTTATTCTCTGACTTTAGCGCAAAAATTAAGCCCACGGACAAAGAAATCGCTGCTTACTTTGAAAAAAATAAGGCGATGTTTAAAGAGCCTCCGACCAAAGATAAACCCACACGCATTCCGGAGTTAGCCGAAATTAAAAACAAGGTTAAAGATGCTTTAATTAAAGAAGAATCAAAGAAGATGGCCGAGAATAAAATAAAAGAGTGCGTGGAAAAACTTAAAAATAAAGAATTTAAGCAGGCCGCCAAAGCCAGCGGCTTAAAAACAAGCCTTACCGCGTTCTTTAAATCAAACGGCCAGATCGAAAACTTAGGCGCTGCGGGAATTTTCTGGAATACCGCTAAAAAACTAAAAGATAAAGAGCTAAGTAGTATACTTTCTAACGAAAAAGGCTACTATATTATCAAGCTCGGCTCAATTAAACCTACCGACGAAACTAAATTCACTAAGGAAAAACAGGAATTCGGCCAAAAATTATTACTCGAAAAACAAAACGAAGTTTTTGCTAAATTTACCGAAGAGTTCCTATACAATCGGGAAACAGGGTCTTATTTTATCTTTTTTTAGCTTATTTTTATCGAATTAACCGGACAAGAATCCGCTACTTCCTGTAAATTACATGCTGCACAAACCTGCGACTTGACATGGGCAATCCCATCGCCCTGTACTTGAAAAACATCCGGACAGGACTGCTCGCATAAACCACAACCTACACATGTAGAAGCATCAACGGTAATTTTGGCCATATTATTCCTCCATTTGATAAACTCTAAACACTAAACTCTAAACACTAAACTCTAAACACTAAACTCTAAATCCTAAACAAATCTTAAATCCGAAACTCAAATCTTTAAAACTAATGTTTGAGTTTTAAGTTTATAGTTTCGAGTTTGTTTAGAGTTTAGGATTTCGGATTTAGAGTTTTAAAATTTATCTTTCTAAAAGGTTTTCAAACATCTCCTCATGACTTACTTCTTCACTCAAGATATGCGTAACTAACTGATAAGTAACATTATCTTTACCAAATGTCTTCTTAGCAATTTTATTGTAAACCTCGATTGCCCCGGCCTCAGCCTCAGCTACGATACGGATAATCCGATTAATATCCGCGGTGTTTTTCGGTGGCATTAAAAATGGAGCATTCGCTCCTTTTTCTAAATCCATCGGGTTGGCCACCGGAACATCCCCGAGTTTAGTGATTAAATCCGCTAATTCCCCGGCATGCTCTAATTCATCTTTGGCTAACTTTTCCAACATCTCCTTGATATCTTCATAAGCCCGTCCGGAAACAATTTGAGCCATATACCAATAAAGATAAAATGCTAACCATTCATCACAATATGCTTTATTTAAATCCTTAACCAGATCTTTTAAGCTTAAATCTACGATTGCCCTTGCTTGTTTTCCCATATTTTATCCTCTCTTTGATGCCTACCGCCCGCCTAACGGCAGTCAGGGTAGGCAGGCTTAACTTTAAGCCTCTACTTTAAGATTATACTTCTTTATATTATTATCCGCAATCTCCTGAATTTTTTTAATCTCTTCAGGATTATTGAGGAGATGTTTAAATCTACCCTGGCTCTTTAAATATTCTTCGACTGGTTTAGGAGTAAACTGCCTACGATTAACTAAAACGCCATTTTCATATTCAAATAAAGGATAGAGGCCAGTTTCTACCGCTAATTTCGCTACCGGCAACATTTGGTTTGTTTCGTGGCGCCAACCTAAAGGACAAGGCACATGCACCTGAATATATTTGGGCCCTTTTATCGAGATAGCCTTTTTTACTTTACGCGTTAAATCCTGCGGAAAACCCGCGGAAGCCGTAGCGACATAAGGAATACCATGCGCCAGGCAGATCTCCGGCATAGGTTTTTTCGGCCGTATGTTGCCCGAAGACCGCGCACCCGACGGACTAGTCGTGGTATTAGTATCAAACGGGGTAAGCCCGCTACGCTGTACTCCGGTATTCATGTAAGCTTCATTATCATAACAGACATACAAAATATCATGGCCGCGTTCAAGCATGCCGCTTAATGCCTGTAAACCGATATCCGCGGTTGAACCATCTCCACCCTGAGCAATCACATTAATCGTATCTTTTTTACCTAAATATATCAGCGCTGCCTCAATACCCGAAGCCACCGCCGCGGCATTTTCAAACAAAGAATGAATCCAGGGTACCCCCCAGGCAGTTTCCGGATATTTAGTAGAAAAAACCTCCAGACAACCGGTATTATTAGCAACAATCGTATTTGCCCCCGCCGCTTCAATCACTAAACGCGCAGCAATCGCCTGGCCACAGCCAGCGCAAGCAGTATGTCCGGATTTAAATAATGGGCTATTTTCCATACTCTTCCTTAAGTA
>JAPLMA010000094.1 GCA_026387255.1 Candidatus Omnitrophota bacterium
AAAGTAAGATATTAAAGATTTTATTTGACTTTATGTTTTATTTTGGTATAATTATCTTTCTATGAAAAGAACCTATACAGCTAAACCAGAAGACATTAAAAGAAAGTGGTATATTGTCGACGCCAAAGGCCAGATACTTGGCAGGTTGGCGGCTAAAATTGCCACTATTTAAGAGGCAAACATAAGCCTATATTTACTCCACACTTAGATACCGGTGATGGGGTGATTGTAATTAATGCCCGGCAAATTAAAGTTACCGGGCGTAAGCTTAAACAAAAGATTTATCGCAGATACTCCGGTTACCCCGGAGGGTTACGTGAAGTAAAATTAGAGGTACTTTTAGCGAAAAAGCCGACTACCGTTATTCATTTAGCGGTAGAAAGGATGCTTCCGATTGGCCCATTAGGTAGGGATTTAATTAAAAAATTAAGGGTTTATGCTGATGATAAGCATGAGTTAACTGGCGTAAAGCCGCATGTTTTGGAGGTAGAGAGTTAAATGGGTGAATTAACTAAATATGTAGCATTGGGTAGGCGTAAGGAATCAACGGCCAGGGTACGCATGGAGGCGGGTAGTGGTCAGATTGTAATTAATGGCCGGCCTTTTGAGAAATATTTTTTGCGTGAAACTGACCGAATTATTGTTTTGCAGCCTTTGGCGCTTACCGAGAGCACGGGTAAATTTAACATCGCTGCTAATCTTGCTGGCGGCGGACTGACCGGTCAAGCCGGCGCTTTGCGTTTAGGTATTTCTAGGGCGTTGTTAATCGCGGATGAAAATTTTAAAGAAATATTCCGCAAGAACGGGTATTTAACCCGTGATCCGCGGATGAAGGAACGTAAAAAGTACGGCCAAAAGGGTGCGCGCAAACGCTTCCAGTGGACAAAGAGGTAAATGCAGAACTAAGAACTAAGGTTAAGATTTAAGAAAGAAAGTCCCGCTGATGAAGTGGGACTTTTTGTTTTATACAAGGAATTAATTTCCGTCGAGAAAAAACCTTGACGGAAGCTTAATTTTATTCTAATATAATACAAATATATCCTGACTATCGAGGAGGAGGTAGCATGTTTATTAACGTGGGAATTATCGGGGCAACCGGGCATACAGGAGAGGTATTGATTGAGCTTTTACTTAACCACCCCAATGTTAAAATTACCCATCTTTATAATAGCGGCAAAAATTCACCCCGCGCTCAGGTTATTTCGGAAGTATTTCCAAAATTTAAAAACCGGCTAGATTTGATTTGTAAGAAACCG
Organism: Candidatus Omnitrophota bacterium; assembly: GCA_026387255.1. Lineage (GTDB taxonomy): Bacteria > Omnitrophota > Gorgyraeia > Gygaellales > Profunditerraquicolaceae > UBA6249. Next base: position 1,257 of record JAPLMA010000094.1, read on the forward strand.
GATTGGGTAGAAATTAAGAAAGATTGTGATTTGGTTTTTTTGGCTTTGCCGCATACAATCTCGATGAAATTCGCGCCTAAGCTTTTAAGTTTAGGTAAAAAAGTTATTGATTTAAGCGCGGATTATCGGATTAAGAATGTTTTGGTCTATGAAAAATTCTACAAGGCAAAGCATCAGGATAAAGATAACTTAAAAGAAGCAATTTATGGATTACCTGAACTGAATCGTGCAAAAATAAAAACTGCTTCTCTAATAGCTAATCCGGGGTGTTATCCGACTTGCGCGATTCTGTCGCTTGCTCCATTACTGGCGTTAAATTTAGTGGATACAGGTTCTATAATTATCGACGCTAAAAGCGGAGTAAGTGGGGCGGGTAAAAAACTGGAAAATGAATATTTATTTTCTGAGATCCAGGGGGATTTTCGGGCATATAAAGTTAATGTGCATCAGCACGCTCCGGAAATAAACCAGCTACTTTCTAAGCTATCCGGTAAAAAAGTCCAGGTAACATTTGTGCCGCATCTTTTACCTATTGAGCGGGGTATTCTGGCGACAATTTATCTGAAGAAGGCTTCTCATGTCAAGTTAAAGGTAAAGAACCTGGTAGAATTATATAAAAAATTTTATAAGGGCGAACCTTTTATTCGGATTAAGCCAGAAGGTGTTTTTCCCAGGATCAGGGATGTCGCCAAGACCAATTTCTGTGATATTGGGATCAAGGATTTTGGTCAGAGTATTATTGTCATCGGCGTGATTGATAATTTATTAAAAGGTGCTTCTAGTCAGGCAGTGCAGAATATGAATATTATGTATAAGTTGCCGGAGGTATCCGGATTATTATGAAAAAGATTTTAAAAGCAATCTTGCCTGGGGGGTTTAAGGCAAACGGAATTTCCTGTGGATTGAAAAAATCCGGTAAGCCGGATTTGGCTTTAATTTATTCTCAGTTTCCGGCATTGGCGTCGGCTAAGTTTACTACTAATAGTATTCTTGCTGCTCCTTTGATCGTGTGTAAAGAACATTTAAAATTGGCAAAAAGATTTCAGGCGGTATTGGTCAATAGCGGCAATGCTAATTGTTTTACCGGAAAATCAGGAATTAAAGATGCTAAAATCTCGGCGAGTTATCTTGCCCAGGAATTAAAAATAGCTAAAAATAGTGTTTTGGTTAATTCTACAGGGATCATCGGCAAGAGGTTAGATGTAGCTAAAATTAAGCAAGGGCTTAGGAAGTTAGTTTTAGGTTTGTCCAGCTCTGGTATTCATAAGGCTAAAATGGCCATTATGACTACGGATACTTTTGCTAAAGAAATAAGTTTAAGCCTAAAGATTAAAGGTAAGCCGGTGCAGATTTGTGGAATTGCTAAAGGAGCGGGAATGATTGCTCCGAATATGGCAACCATGCTTTGTTTTATTATGACCGATGCGGCAATTACTCAGGGAGCCCTGGATAAGTCACTCGGCGCGGCGGTCGATAAATCATTTAACTGTATTTCGGTGGATGGCTGTATGAGTACTAATGATACAGTTTTGGTTTTAGCTAATGCGGCCGCAGGAAATAAGGTTATTTCTAATGGCGCAGATCTGCGAAATTTTTCTCAAGGGTTAGAATCTCTCTGTCTGGATTTAGCCAAAATGGTAGTCGCCGACGCCGAAGGAGCGACTAAATTTATTCAGATTGATGTTATTCAGGCAAAACATATACAGGAGGCAAAAAAAGTAGCTCTGAGTATTGCCAACTCTGTGCTTTTTAAGACGGCTGTTTTTGGCCAGAATCCAAATTTTGGCCGGGTAGCGGCGGCGGTTGGCGCAAGCGGTTTTAAAATTAAAGCAGAGCAGTTAAAAATAAAGCTGGGTTCATTAAAAGGAAAACAAGTCAAGCTTACGGTAAGTTTGTCTCGGGGTAAGGCTAAGTGCACAGTCTATACAAGTGACCTTACTCCGGAGTATATAAAAATCAACGCACAATATAACTAGAGAGGAATAATGGAAGACGCGATTAGAAAAGCAGATGTTTTGATTGAAGCATTACCTTATATTAAAAGGTTTCATAAGAAGGTAATTATTATTAAATACGGCGGGAGCATTTTGGGGGATGAAAAAATTCGCCAGAGCGTTTTAGAAGATATTGTGTTTTTGAATTTTATGGGATTGCGTCCGATTCTTGTGCATGGAGGCGGGCCGAATATTAGCGAACGTATGCGCGCCACAGGCAAGAAGACAGAGTTTGTGGAAGGTATGCGCGTTACGGATGAGGAAACTCTGCAATTGGTAGGAGAAGAGCTATTAGTGTTAAATGCACTGATTGTAAAAGAGCTAAATGAGCTAGGCGCTAAGGCTGTTGGTTTAAATGGCAAGGATGATGATTTGATTCAGGTGGAGAAAAAAAAGGCTAAAGCCGGTCAAGTTGATATCGGTTTGGTTGGCCAGATTAAAGCTATTAATACGCAGCTATTAAGCGAAGAGCTAAAAAAAGATAAAGTGGTTGTGGTCTTGCCGATGGGCCGCGGGAAAGATAAAAGAATTTACAATATAAATGCTGATGAAGTAGCCGCAAGCATTGCCGCAAACATGCAGGCAGAAAAATTTGTCTTATTGACTAACGTAAAAGGAATTATGCGTAACGCGGAAGATACAAATTCGTTTATCTCTACTTTGACGGTTGCAGAGGTAAGTGGATTGATTGAAAATAAGGTTATTCAGCAGGGAATGATTCCTAAAGTTGCTGCTTGCGTAGAGGCGTTAAATGGCGGAGTAAAAAAGACGCATATTATTGATGCGCGCACGCCGCATGGGTTATTGCTTGAAATATTTACGGATAAAGGGATTGGCACGGAGATAGTACAGTAGATGATAAACTATAAATCCGAAATCCTAAACTTTAAACAAACTCGAAACTGTAAATTTAAAAACGTTAGTTTTAAAGATTTAAGTTTCGGATTTAGGATTTGTTTAGGATTTAGAGTTTAGGATTTAGAGTTTACGGGCACAAGATGAAAATAGAAGAGATATTTCAGACATATAAAGAATGCATAATGCCTACCTATAACAAGGTGCCGCTTATCTTTGTTAAGGGGAAAGGTTCACGGCTTTGGGACATTAATGGTAAGCTTTATTTGGATTTTTTCCCAGGCTGGGGGGTAGGTAGTTTAGGCCATTGTCATCCTAAAGTAATGCAAGGGGTGCGGGATCAGATCAGCAAGCTGATATTTGTGCCGAATAATTATTATCATCCTTTTCAGGCAAAGTTAGCTCAAGAGTTGATTCGTTT
>JAPLMA010000028.1 GCA_026387255.1 Candidatus Omnitrophota bacterium
AGGTTTTAGGTTATTATAACCTTAAGCAGTTAGATAGCTTAAGGTTATAATAATTATTGACAAGCATTCAGGTTATTATATAATTTCTTCTGTAGCGAACAAAGGGAGTAGAAGTCTTGTTCCGTAAGGAGAAAGAATAACGCGCCTTACGGTTTTTTGTTTATTCTTCCCTAAAGTTCGTAATAATATTTTGGAAAGGAGGAAACAAAGAAAATGGCAAAGGGCAAAGTAAAGTGGTTTTCCAATCAAAAGGGTTATGGTTTTATTACTCCTGAGAACGGTGCGGATGTGTTTGTGCACCATACTGCAATTCAGGGTGATGGCTATAAAACTCTCGAGGAGGGCCAGGAAGTTGAGTTCGAAGTTGAAAAAGGTCCTAAAGGTGAGCAAGCTACTAAAGTAGTGAAGTTATAACCTAACAGGAATAAATAAAGGGGACGGTTCTATTTTTCATTATAATAAGGGTAGCTGACGTTTAAACGTCAGCTACCCTGTGGATAAAAAATAGAACCGTCCCCTTTATTTCCTGCTATAATGAAAATTATGAAAAAGCGCGTAGTCGTTGCGATGAGTGGCGGAGTTGATTCTTCAGTAGCCGCGGCTTTACTAAAAGAGCAGGGTTATGAGGTAATTGGCCTGACGATGTGTTTTTCCGCCGTCGGCGGACCCGCCTTCGGCGGACCCGCCTTCGGCGGAAATTACTCTGAACTAGAAACTAGGAAGCCCAGCTGTTGTGGTTTAACGGGAATCGAAGATGCGCGGCGAGTCTGCCAAAAGCTGGGGATTCGACATTATGTTTTAAATTTTAATAAAGATTTTTATCAGAAGGTAGTTGAAAATTTTTACCAAGAGTATATTCGCGGAAGGACGCCTAATCCTTGCGTTAGGTGCAATCAATTTATAAAATTCGGCATTTTACTTAAAAAAGCAATTAATTTAGGGGCGCAATTTCTGGCCACCGGCCATTATGCCAGAATTGTAAAATCTACGCCGGGCTACCTGCTTAAAAAAGCCAAAGACCTTAAAAAAGATCAATCTTATTTTCTCTATTCTTTAACCCAAACTCAACTTAAACATGTAATTTTTCCTTTAGGCAATTTTACTAAACCTAAAGTACGGCAGTTGGCTTCTGATTTCGGGCTTAAGGTGGCAGAAAAACAAGATAGCCAGGAGATCTGTTTTCTACCCGACGGGAAATATGGTGATTTTATTAAAGCCAGTGGGCAAGGTAATGTTAAGCCGGGAAATTTTGTCGATAAAAATGGAAATATCCTGGGGTTACATCAAGGGGTGGCATTTTATACCATCGGCCAGCGTCACGGATTAAAGATTGCTGCGGGGTATCCTCTCTATGTAACGCAGATTAATGCTAGAAATAATCAAGTTAGCCTAGGGCCGCGTCAGGAGGTTTATAAAAGTGAATTTATTATAAAAGAGGGGCATTTCTTGGGCGGGCCGCTTAAAAAGAAGATTGAGATTAAGGTGCGAATACGCTATAATCATCAAGAAGCGCTTGCCATTGTTTATGCGGAGAAAAATAAACAGAGAGTAATTTTTAAGCAGCCGCAGTTTGCTCTAACTCCCGGCCAGTCTGCAGTTTTTTACGATAAAGATACGGTTTTAGGAGGAGGGATAATTCAAAAGATTATTAGTTAAATGATTAAAGACGATAAAAAATTAGTTACCAAAATTAGAGAATTAAAGAAAAAACGCAATGCCATTATCCTAGTACATAATTATCAATTACCTGAAGTGCAAGATATTGCGGATTTCCGCGGGGATTCCCTGGAACTTTCCCGCATCGCCGCTAAAACTGAAGCGAAAGTGATTGTTTTCTGCGGAGTTTATTTTATGGCGGAGACCGCTTCTATTCTTTCCCCGGATAAATTAGTAATTATGCCGGATGTGTCTGCGGGCTGCCCGATGGCGAATATGATGAATGCCGCTGATTTAAGAAAACTTAAACTCCAGCATCCCGGCGCAGTTGCGGTTGGCTATGTAAATACTTCTGCGGCGGTTAAAGCAGAGTTAGATTATTGTTGTACTTCGACTAATGCTGTGGCGGTAGTTAATGCGTTAAGACAGGAAAAAGAAATAATTTTTGTTCCGGATAAATATCTGGCTGACTATGTTTCTAAGCAGAGTGGTAGAAAATTAATCTCTTGGCATGGATATTGTCCTACGCACGTTAAAATATTGCCTGAGGATTTAAAGCGGGAGAAAAATTTTCATCCCCAGGCTAAAGTGATGGTGCATCCGGAATGTTTGGCTTCGGTGGTGGCTTTAGCCGATGCCGTACTTTCTACTAGTCAGATGGCAAAATATGCTAAGGAAGATCCGGCAAGAGAGTTTATTATCGGCACGGAATCCGGGTTGATTTATCGGCTTAAGCAGGATAATCCAGATAAAGAATTTTATTTAGCCAGCGAACGCGCGGTGTGCCCGAATATGAAACGTACGACGCAGGAAAAAGTGCTCTGGGCCTTAGAAGAGCTGGCGGATGAAGTTAAGGTTTCCGAAGAGATTAGAAAAAAAGCGCGTTTGGCTATTGAGCGCATGCTAAAAATTATTTAATTGAATATTCCGATTGTTTTTGAGGATGATTGGTTGTTGGTGGTGAATAAACCCGCGGGATTATTGAGCGTTCCTACTCCTAAGCATGAATCGCGTACCCTGACTGGCATTCTGAATCAGGACGCGCAAGCTAGGGACCTAAAGTATCGCCTGCATCCTTGCCATCGCCTGGATCGGGAAACTTCGGGGCTTTTAATTTACGCTAAAGGCAAGAGCATTGAGCAGAAAATGATTGGCGCCTTTAGAGATAGATTAGTAGGTAAAAAATACATCGCTTTTGTACATGGAAAATTATCACAGCCGCAAGGAACGATCAGTTCGGCCATTGAAGGAAAAAGCGCGTTTACCAAATATAGGGTTATTCAGGAAAAAAGCAATTATAGCGTTGTAGAGATCTCACCGGTTACCGGCCGGACTAATCAGATACGCATTCATTTTAAAAATATCCAGCATCCTTTGGTCGGAGAGGATAAATTTGCATATCGTAAGGATTTCGCTTTGCGTTTCAAACGCGTTTGTTTAGAGGCCAAAGAGTTAAATTTTAAACATCCGATCACGGGTAAGGATATAAATATTAGTATTGATTTAGCGCCTGAGCTTAAAGATTTTCTCTTTAAACATGATTAAGTATATATTATTGGGTGTTGTTCAAGGATTAACTGAGTTTTTGCCGGTTAGCTCAAGCGGCCATTTGGTTATTTTGCAGAAGATCTTAGGTATCCATGCTCATGAAGTGGCGATCTCAGTGGTCTTGCATCTTGGCACGCTTTTAGCGGTAATCATCTTTTTTCGGAAGGATATTCTAAATCTGCTAAAGAATTTCAGGTTGTTTATTTTAGTAGCTGTGGTTGTGATAACTACGGGAGTTATCGGTGTTTTGGGCAAGGATTTCTTTGAGAACTTATTTAGCTCGCCTAAACTGGTGGGACTGGCTTGGATATTTACAGGACTATTGCTTATTTGGACCAAAAGAATTACGCATCTTAATAGAGATAAGCTTAATCTTAAAGACGCGCTTATTTTGGGCCTGACTCAAGGCGCTGCGATTGTCCCCGGAATATCTCGTTCCGGAATAACTATTTCTACTTTATTTTTTAGAAAAATTAATCGTTCGGTGGCCTTTTCTTTTTCATTTTTAGTTTCTATTCCCATTATTTTAGGAGCGGCAATTTTAGAGGTAAGAAAAATAGAGGTAATTCCTAAAGGTGATATTATGAATCTGGGAATAGGTTTTGTTTTTAGTTTTTTTGTCGGGTTAGTCGCGCTTTTATTTTTAAGAATAGTGATAGAAAAAGCCAAGTTTTATTATTTTGGGTATTATTGTCTTTTAATGGCGGCAGTTACCTTGCTGTTTATAAAATGAGTATAATTGTATTAGGCACTGTAGCACTAGATACTGTAAAGACCCCTTTTGGTAAAAGGAAAGAGCTGCTTGGTGGTTCAGCGGCACATTTCTCTATGGCGGCACGGCTTTTTACTAAAGTGAACCTGGTGGCGATTGTGGGCCGTGATTTTCCGCAAAAGCATATAACCTTTTTAAGGAGTAAGAAGCTTAATCTTAGCTCTTTGATTGTGGATCAGGGCAAGACCTTCCGCTGGGAAGGCGAATATCGGGGAGATTTGAACTGCGCGCTTACTTTGAATACCGAATTAGGTGTACTTTCGGTATTTAAACCGCAGATCTCCGAAGCGCAGCGTAGAATAGAAAATATTTTTTTAGCCAATGTTGATCCGGATATTCAGGAACATCTCTTGCGTAAAATGTATTCTCCAAAATTAATTGGCTTAGATAGTATGAATTATTGGATTAATACTAAGCGTAAAGAGTTAATTAAACTACTTAAACACATAGATATTTATGTGGCTAATGATCAAGAATCTCGGGAATTATCCGGGGAAAACAACCTGATTAAGGCAGCTAAGGGCCTGTGTTCTTTGGGCCCCAGGATGGTTTTGATAAAAAAAGGCGAGCACGGAGTTTTATTTTATAATAAAAAATTTATTTTTTCTCTTCCGGCGTATCCGGTGGAAAAAGTAATCGATCCAACCGGAGCGGGAGATACTTTTGCCGGGGGGTTTGTAGGTTATCTGGCTGAGGCAGGCAAAATAAACTCTTTGACCATCAAGAAGGCATTGGCTTATGGGACAGTGGCTGCTTCGTTTAATGTAGAAGATTTTGGTTTGTTTAAGACAAGCAAGCTTACCCGGGGCGATTTAGAAAGGCGTTTAACTAAATTTAAAGACTGTTTTTCTTTTTAACTTTATAATTAGAAAAAGCCTGCCGGCCGGCAGGCAGGGAGGAGTAATTATGTTAGTAGAAAAGATTTTTGATGATTATAAAGAGGCAATGAAGGCGAGGGATAGCCTAAAGAGTTCAGTTTTAAGTTTTCTGCGCGCAGATATGTTGAATTTGGCTACGGCTAAGAAAAAGGATAGACTGGATGATGCAGAAATAATTACAGTGATAAGGAAGCAGATTAAGCAACGGCAGGATTCTATTGAACAATTTACTAGCGGTGGCCGTCTTGAGATGGCGGATAAAGAAAAAAAAGAATTAGATATTCTAAAAAACTATTTACCCGCGGAGCTCTCAGCGGAGGAGATTAAGCAGTTAATTGAAGAAGTGGTTATTACAATTGGAGCAAACGGCGTAAAAGATATGGGTAAAGTAATGAAGGAACTGTCGATTAAGCTGGCCGGAAAAGCCGATGGCAGGTTAGTGAGTGATTTGGTAAAGCAAAGATTGAACGATCCTTCCTAAGAATAGTAAAAGAAAGTTTTAAACATGTTCTCCGCGTTAAAAGTAAGGTATTTTCGTATTTATTGGCTGGGTATGTTTGTATCCCTGGTTGGCACATGGATACAGACCGTGGCACAGAGCTGGTTGGTATTTCAACTTACTAACTCGGCTTTTCTTCTTGGGGTGGTAGGATTTTTAGGTTCAATTCCGATATTTATACTTTCATTATTCGGAGGAGTTTTGGCGGATCGGATAAATAAAAGAAATATACTAATTTTTACTCAAGCCGCTTTTATGTTATTGGCAATTTTGTTGGCAGTGCTTACCCAGTTTAAATTTATTACGCCAGCGCAGATTATGTTTATTGCTTTGCTCAATGGAGTGATTATGGCCTTTGATGCTCCGGCTAGGCAGTCGATCGTGGTGGAACTGGTAGGCAGAGAACATCTTTTTAATGCGATTACTTTGAACTCGGTGGCTTTTAATTCTTCGCGGATTATTGGCCCGGCGATTGCGGGTGTGTTAATTTCAACCATTGGAATGAGCGGGTGTTTTTATTTAAATGGGATTAGTTTTCTGGCGGTAATTATCGCGCTTTTTTATATTAAGTTTGGCAACCACAAAGTCCGCAACAATAATTCTGCGTTAAGGGATATTAAAGAAGGGTTGATTTTTGTTAGTGGCAATCGTCTTATTTTGGCCTTAGTGAGTGTGGTTGCGGCGATGAGTCTTTTTGGCATTTCTTATATTATACTTATGCCGGTTTTTGCCAATCATGTGCTTGGCGTAGGAGTAAAAGGTTTGGGGGTACTTATGTCAACTACTGGGATTGGCGCGTTGGCGGGAGCTTTAGGCTTAGCCAGGTTAGGTAACTTTAAATTTAAGGGCAGGCTTTTGATGTGGTCGGTATTTTTATTTTCTGTTTCTCTAATGATTTTTTCATTAACTAAAGATTATCTTTTATCTATTTTTGCTTTGATTTTCGTAGGTGGCTTTAGCGTCATTCCGATTGCTCTGGTGAATACTTTATTGCAAGTTAATGTGCCGGATGAATTTCGCGGCAGGGTGATGAGCCTGTTTATGATTACCTTTGCCGGGATTGTGCCCTTTGGTAATTTGATTTCCGGCTCCCTGGCGCAATCCGGGGGGGTATCGGCGGCTCTTTTTTTCTGCGGTTTAGTTTGCCTGGTATTATTTACATTGATTAATTTTTTGTTTCCCGGGTTAAAAGAGCTGTAGGTGGCAGGCATGCCTGCCACCTACATGGATTAATTTCAGCCCCGTTTGTATAGAATTATTCTTGATTTATTTTGGTATTTTGTTAGAATTAATACTTATAAGACTGCCTTTTGGCAGGACTGCCGTAAGCAGTCAGGAGGTGAACAGGTTAGAGGTAATTTAGAAGTAACGAAACGTTTTAATAATCGATTTGATAAAGTAAAGAGAGGAGATAGGCATGAAGAGGTTATTAAGTTTTGGGGTAGTGGTTTTAGTTTTGGTGGCATTATCCGGTTGTGGTAAAAAACAGGAGACGGAGGAGTTACAGCCGATTACTATGGAATCTTTAAGTACGGTTGGTAGTCCTACTCAATCTGCGCCAGATTTCAAGGTTCCTGAAACTAAAATTTTAACTACTAATGTAGCTACTCCGGTTAAAGAAGTGCTGCCTTTGCCACCTGCGGGCCCATATAAGCCGACAGGTATTGAAATTCAGACGGCTTTAAAGAACGCTGGTTTTTATGCTGGCAATATTGACGGGAAGATTGGCCCGAAAAGTAAGAAGGCGATTGAGGATTTTCAGAAGGCAAACGGTTTAAAGGCTGATGGTAAGGTTGGACCAAAAACATGGGAAGCGATGAGTAAGTATTCTAGTAGCGTGGCAAGCGAGCCGATTAAGCGTTAATTAAAAAGCTGTATTTGATTAGAAGTATGGGGACGGTTCTTAAGTAAGAGAACCGTCCCCATGTTTTTGTCACCTTTTTTATTGGGATTTTCTTTTTCTGATGTTATAATAATTCTATATGAAGAAATTTCCGCAAGCATTTCTTTGGGGTGCAGCAACTTCAGCGCATCAGGTTGAGGGCCAGAATATTTATAACGATTGGTGGCAAGCTGAACAGGGGCACCTCTTAAAAGAAACATCCGATTTAGCTTGCAAGCATTATGAGCTTTACGCAGAAGATTTCGCAATTGCTAAACAACTTAATCATAACTGCCACCGTTTTTCCATAGAATGGAGCCGGATTGAACCTCAGGAGGGAAACTTCCAGCCTTTAGAAATCGAGCACTATCGTAAAATCATTGCGGATTTAAAAAGTAAAGGGATAGAGCCAGTAGTTACTTTGCATCATTTTACCAATCCTGTTTGGTTTAGCCAAAAAGGCGGTTGGACTAAATTTAAGCTGCAAAAATATTTCTTGCGTTTCGTAGATAAAATGGTCAAGGAGTTTGCTGATCAGGTAAAATTCTGGATAACCATAAATGAGCCGCTGGTTTATTCTTCGCATTCCTATCTTTTAGGTGCCTGGCCTCCTAAGGAGTGTTCATTATTTAAGACTGCCAAAGTAACCTTGAATTTAGCTAAAGCGCATATTAAAGCTTACCGGATTATACATAAAATTTATCGCCAAAAAGCTTTAGCCAAGCCGATGGTAAGTATCGCGGCTAATCTGCAGGCATTTGAGGTTTGCCAGCCGACGTTAAAAAATAAATTGGCTGCCTATCTGCGAAATAGATTATATAATTTTTATTTTATTGAAGTACTCCTGCGTAAAAAAACCTTGGATTATATCGGGGTTAATTATTATGGCCGGAACCTGGTGGATGTACACAGCTGGGGAATCAGGCATTTATTGCTGGATACCTGTCAAGATAATCACCATCCTTTACGTAAAAATTCTTTAGGCTGGGATATCTATCCGCAGGGGTTGTATAAACTTTTAATTTTTATGAAAAAGTATAATTTACCGGTTTTAATCACGGAGAATGGTATCTGTACTCAAGACGATGCTTTAAGGTGGGATTATATCCGCGAACACTTGGAAGAATTACACCGCGCTATCGGTCAGGGGGTCAGTGTCATCGGGTATATTTATTGGTCGCTGATCGACAACTTCGAATGGGATAAAGGGTTTAACCCCCGTTTTGGGCTGGTGCATGTGGATTATCAAAATTATAAACGTACAATTAAGTCTAGCGCAATTAAACTAGCGGAAGTTTTTAAAAGTAATGAAATTTAAATGAACCCAGCCCTTCCTAAGGGGCTGAGGTAAATATAAAGAAAGGAAGAGCTGGGTGAACCCAGAGGATAAAAAGTTTGTTATCGGAGAGTTGTCATTTTTTGCGGAGTTGAGCAAAAAAGATTTAGCCATAATTGACACTAAGAGTCAAATTGTGGAATACCGTAAGGGCCAGATTATCTATGAGGAAGGTTCCGCGCCAAGCGCATTTTATTGTATTCTCTCCGGCCGGGTCAAAATTTATACCAAGGATAAAGCCGGCAACCAATTAATTTTAGAATATCTGCACCGGAGTAAATATTTTGGTATTATTTCTTTACTCACCAATGAAACACATTCGGTGACTAGCGAAGCAATAAATGATTGTGCTATTCTGGTGATCCAGAGAGAGGATTTTAACTTTTTGCTGCAAAGTATTCCGCATTTAGCGATTGATTTAAGCCGTACA
>JAPLMA010000080.1 GCA_026387255.1 Candidatus Omnitrophota bacterium
TAATTTTGGAATGGATTTTTGTGCCGTTTATAATATTGATTATTGGTTCGGCTCCGGCAATCGATGCTCAAACTCGGTTGATGTTTGCTAAATACATGGAATTTAATCCTACGTTAAAAGGTAATAAAGTGTTATAATTGACGTTATAATAAATTTATTGTTTTTAACGTCATCCCCGAATGGTTTTATCGGGGATCCATAAAAAGATTCCCGCTTTCGCGGGAAAGACGTAAAGAGTATTTTTGGAGGATAAATATGGATATAAAAAAATTAATGCAAGAGATGGTCGCTAAGAATGCTTCTGATCTTTTTCTCCGGGCCGGAGGTATACCCCGTTTACGCATTGACGGCAAGGTTGTGCCTATGGATATTGGGATGCTTAGCATAGAGGATGTAATGTTTGCCATGGAGCAGCTGGCGATTACTAAACAGCGTGAGACTTTTAGGAATAAACTGGATATTGATTTTGCCGTATACCTGCCAGAATTTAGCCGGCGTTTCCGGGTGAGTATATTTATGCAGAGAAATTGGCCGGCGATTGTTATCCGGAATGTGCGCAACAGCATCTCTTCTTTTGAAGAGTTGAATCTTCCCGCGGAAATATTAAAAAAACTAGCGCTGGAAACCCGGGGCCTGGTACTTTTAACCGGAAGTATGGGCAGTGGAAAATCTACAACCATTGCCAGTATGATAGAGCATATAAATAACAATGCCCAGAAACATATTTTAACTATTGAGGAACCGATTGAATTTACCTTTGAAGATAAGCAGTCGATTATCAATCAGCGGGAGCTGGGGCTTGATGTGTCCACTTATCCGGTGGCGTTGCGCGCTTTTACCTTGCAGAGCCCGGATGTCATGTTTATTGGTAATATCCGTGATTATGATACAGTTTCATCCGCCATGGCGGCCGCGGAGACCGGAGTTTTAGTTTTAAGTACTTTGCACACAATTAATGCTTCGCAGACCGTGGAAAGGTTAATTAATCTTTTTCCTCCGCATCAACACCAAGAGGTAAGGAATCAACTTGCCACACTGTTAAAAGGAGTAATTTCTTTACGCCTGGTACCGGCGAAGAATGGGGCGGGACGGGTTCCAGCTTATGAAGTAATGCTCCTGACTCCGACAATTAGCCGTTTAATCCGTGAAGGAAAAATTTGGGAAATTCCGCAATTTATCGATGAAGGATCGGTGTTTGGTATGCAATCATTTAATCAGTCTTTGGTTCAGTTAGTGCAGAATGGCTTGGTAACTTTAGAGGATGCCACACTTGCCGCAGACAGCCGCGAGGAATTTATGTTGGCTTTTAGAGGGATTAAAAAATCGTAAGATTATTTCTAAAATTAATCTAACCAGGTTAGTAAATGTATAGTTATCATAATCTAACCTGGTTAGAATTTGTCAGGAGGCGATCATGGTTGATGAGATTAAAGCGAAACTGGTTGAGATTGGCGTAAGGATGGAGAACTTAAGAGGTTATCTTTGACGTTGCGCATAAAAGGCAGAAGATAGATGCTTTAAGTGAACAGATGTCGGTCGAAGGTTTTTGGAATAATACAGAACGCTCTACGGGAGCCGTCAAGGAATTAAAGAATCTTAAAATTACGGTTGAGCCATGGGAGTTGGCTTATAAAAAATATCAGGAGTTAGCTGAGCTTATCCCTTTAAGTTGGAATTTCAGGTGCTTCTGGGTGGGCCGTTTGATAAGAACAGCACAATCTTAAGTATTAATTCTGGAGCCGGTGGTACGGAATCTTGTGATTGGGCAGGGATGCTTTCCAGGATGTACAGCCGTTTTGCCGAAAGCCATGGCTATAGTGTAAAAACAATTGACATCCTTTCCGGAGAAGAAGCAGGGATTAAAAATGTTACCCTATTGATCGAGGGGCCGTATGCCTTTGGCTATTTAAAGGCAGAACGGGGAGTGCATCGATTAGTACGCATTTCCCCTTTTGATGCGAATAAACGCAGGCATACTTCTTTTGCTTCGGTGGATGTGATTCCGGAGATTGAAGAAGAATTAGATCTACAAATTCAGGAGAGTGATCTGCGCGTAGATGTTTTTCGCGCCAAGGGCGCAGGCGGCCAAAGCGTTAACACTACGGATTCAGCGGTAAGAATTACTCATCTACCCAGCGGAATTGTCGCGCAATGCCAGAATGAGCGTTCGCAACATCAAAATAAACAAACAGCTTTAAAGATACTTAAGGCGCGTATTTATGAAGCCCAGCAGGCTAAAAAAGCAGAAGAATTAAAGCAGCAGGATTCAGATAAGAAGAAGATTGAGTGGGGCAGTCAGATTCGCTCTTATGTTTTGCATCCTTATAATTTAGTGAAGGATCACCGCACGGATTTTGAAACCGGGGATAGCCAAAAAGTCTTAGACGGTGGCCTGGATGATTTTATTGAGGCGTATTTAAAATTTAGTGCGAATAAATAAAGGAAGATATGCTTGGGTTAATTAAAAAAATTATTCTTAATAATAAACAAGCGCTGATTAGGAAAAAATTTCCTAAGTTAAATATTACCTTACATAGCGAGATGCCCAGTCCGTCCATGAGTAAGATGGTTGAGGTAGCGCGGTTGGTTGATTTGGTGAATTCTTTTGAAAAACAAATAAGCGCTTTAAGCGATAGCCAGCTGGCTGCCAAGACGGATGAGTTTAGGGCGCATTTAAAAAGTAAATCTGAAAAGTTTCAAGCAGAGGCAGACCAGTTACAGCAGGCGATGCTTAACGTGGCGATGCCTGAAGAAAAGGAGAAACTAAAAGAAAAGTTAAAAATTAGCCGCAACAGAATTTTTGCCCAAATTTTACCTGAGGCTTTTGCGGTAGTTAGGGAGGCATCCCGGCGTACAATAGGGTTGAGGCATTTTGATGTGCAGATTATCGGAGGTATTATTTTACATGAGGGCCGGATTGCGGAGATGGCTACCGGAGAAGGAAAAACCCTGGTCGCCACGCTCGCGGCATATCTAAATGCCTTATTAGGTAAGGGAGTGCATATTGTTACGGTTAATGACTATTTGGCCCGGCGTGACCGGGAGTGGATGGGCCCGATCTATGAATTTTTAGGCTTATCCGTAGGCACTATCCAGCATGATATGTCAGATGAATTAAGAAAAATTGCTTATGCCTGTGATATAACTTATGGCACCAATAATGAGTTTGGTTTTGATTATCTGCGCGACAATATGAAATATTCTATTTCCGATTTAGTACAGCGGCCTTTTTATTACGCGATCGTGGATGAAGTAGATTCTATTCTGATTGATGAAGCGCGCACCCCCTTGATTATCTCCGGTCCGGCAGAAGAATCCACAGAAAAATATTATACGGCTAAGAAAATAGTCGAGCAGTTAGCTGGGCGCCGGGTTACGGAGCGCGATGAGATCGACGCAAAATATAAAGGGATAGATTTAGGCAAAGGTTTTGATTATGTAGCGGATGAGAAGGCCCAAACCGTTGCGCTTACCGAAGCCGGGGAGTTCAAGGCTTCTAAGCTTTGGGGCGTGGATACCTTACATGCCTTAGAGACAATTGAATACCGGCACCATACTATTCAGGCTTTACGGGCTAAAGAGTTTTTTCAGGCGGATGTGGATTACGTGATTAAGGATGGAGAGGTAATTATTGTAGATGAATTTACCGGCCGGCTGATGCCGGGGCGGCGTTGGTCAGACGGCTTGCATCAGGCGGTTGAGTCTAAGGAGGGCTTGAAAATTGAGCGGGAAAACCAGACCTTAGCCACGATTACTTTTCAGAATTATTTCCGGATGTATGAAAAATTAGCGGGGATGACCGGAACGGCTTTTACGGAAGCCAATGAATTTAAAAGCATCTATCAGCTGGAGGTGGTGGTGTTGCCGACCAACCAGCCATTGGTGCGCAAGAATTATCCGGATCGTATTTATAAAACGGAAGAAGAAAAATTTGCGGCGGTAGTCGAAGAGATTACGGAATTAAGTAATTTAGGCAAACCCGTATTAGTCGGAACAATTACTATTGATAAATCTGAAAAGCTCTCGGAGATGCTTAAGCGCCGGGGAATTAAGCATCAGGTGTTAAATGCTAAATATCATGAAATGGAAGCTCAAATTATTGCCCAGGCAGGTAGCTATAAAGGCGTAACTATTGCTACGAATATGGCTGGCCGCGGCACAGATATACTTTTGGGAGGGAGCCCTGAGTTTGTCGCCAAAAATGTAGCCAAACAGAAATTAAACCCTGATGATCCGGATTATCTGACCGAATATAAAAAGATTCTTGATCATTATAAAACCGTCTCAGCCATTGAGCATAATAAGGTAGTAGAATTAGGGGGCTTGCACGTTTTAGGTACTGAGCGGCATGAAGCCAGGCGGATTGATAATCAGTTGCGCGGCCGAAGCGGCCGCCAGGGGGATCCCGGAAGTTCACGTTTTTATGTATCCTTAAAGGATGACCTGATGCGTTTGTTTGGTTCCGATAGGATTATTGGATTAATGGAAAAGCTGGGTTTGGAAGAAGGCCAGGTGATTGAGCATCCCTGGGTAAGCGGCTCGATTGAGATTGCTCAGCGACGGGTGGAGCAGCATAATTTTGAGATTAGAAAGCAACTCTTAGAATATGACAACGTCATGAATAAACAGAGAGAAATTATTTACGGCCAGCGCCATCAGATCCTGGAAGGGTTTTCTTTGCGAGAAAATGTCATTGAAATTATTTCTAAATTGGTCGGAGATTATTTAAAAATATATCATCAGCCTGAAACTTCCCAAATCGATAGCGCAGGCTTAATTAGTTTTATGGATTTAAATTTTGGCCTGCAGTTAGACGCGCAAACATTGAATAATCAAAGCGGCCAAGAGGTTAAAGAGAAATTAACGCAGGAGTTGCTGTCGACTTATGAGAATAAAGAGAAATTAATTGGCCCGGAGTTATTACGAAATTTAGAACGCATGGTTTTCTTGCAGATCATCGATAGTAAGTGGAAAGACCATCTTTATGCCATGGATAGTTTGCGTGAGGGGATTGGCCTGCGAGCTTATGGGCAAAGGGACCCTTTAATTGAGTATAAGCGTGAAGCTTTTGAAATGTTCAGTCAGATGATTAACGCCATTGAAGAAGATGCGGTACAGACAATTTTTAAATTAGAGTCGGTTAAGCCAGAGAGGTTCCAGGGGGTTTTTAGTTCCGTACCTAAAGAATTGAGTCATCCGGAGTTAGCTAATTTTCCTGCTTCTACTGCGCAAGAAAACTCAGCGCCATTGGGGGTTAGCCCCCAGAAGCAAGCCACTAAACTCCTGCCAGCAGGTCAATCTAAAGTAGGCCGCAATGATCCCTGCCCTTGCCATTCTGGGAAAAAATATAAGAAGTGTTGCGGGAAATGAGCGTGGTAATCCTGCCCATTCTTACGTCAATTTTGTTGTCGTTTTCATTCTCTAGTTTTGGATCCGCCTTCGGCGGAAATCTCTGGCTGTTTGCCTGGTGTGGTTTTGTCCCTTTGTTTATCGCGCTGGAGAATAAATCTTTACGTCAAGCATTTGTAATTGCTTTTTTTTGTGGAGTAGTTTTCTGGAGCCTGACTGTTTATTGGTTGATTCATGTTACTCTGCTGGGCCAAATAATTTTAGTTTTATACCTGGCGGTTTATTTTGGCCTCTTTGGCTGCGTAATTTATATCTGGCGATTTATTTCGGTTAATCGTTGCCTGTTTTTCCTGCCGGCAAGTTGGGTTTTATTGGAATATTTGCGGAGTTATTTATTTACCGGGTTTCCTTGGGCAATAATTGGATTTTCTCAATATAAAAATTTACCGACTATTCAAATCGCGGATATTACCGGAGCCTGGGGAGTAAGTTTTTTGGTGGTTTTAGTTAATGTTGCGCTTTATTTATTTTTGCGCAGGCATTTAAAAATAAAAATTTTATGTGTCTTTAGCTTAGTGCTGTTTTTGTCTCTTGGTTACGGCGCTTTACGATTAAATTTTAAACCGGATTGGTGCAATAATAAAGAACAGCTTAAGATTTCTGTAGTTCAGGGTAATATTCCTCAAGATTTAAAATGGAATAAGCAGGCAGTTAGTTTTATTCAAAATAGGTATAAAGAGTTAACGGTTGAGGCGGCCGTCGAGAAGCCGGAATTGATTATCTGGCCGGAGGCATCTGTGCCAGGGCTCTGGGGCCGGGATGATGCTGAATTTGCCCAAGTTTTCTCTTTGGCTGGGCAACTGCATACTAATTTGTTGGTCGGCGCGGTTTCGCAGTTTAACCAAAATTATTTTAATAGTGCCTTATTTATTAATCAGCAGGGGTCTTTAGTAGCAACTTATAGTAAGCTGCATTTGGTTCCTTTCGGGGAATATATACCGCTGAAAAATATTTTTCCATTTTTAGAGACGATTGCTCCGATTGGGGATATCCAGCCGGGCAGAGAGTATACTTTATTTAGGCAGCCGGCTAATTTTGGCGTGCTGATTTGTTTTGAAGATCTTTTTCCGGAGCTATCCAGGGAGTTTGTAAAACGAGGAGCAAGATTCCTGGTCAATATTACTAA
>JAPLMA010000031.1 GCA_026387255.1 Candidatus Omnitrophota bacterium
TTACCTGAAGATTTAATGCGTCAATTAGGCATTGAAGTTTATGGCCAGACCAGCAAATATGATGCGGCAATTTATAATTATTTAAGTGATCATTTTAAAATCAACAAATCAGCCGGGGATTTTCCTCAAGAGCTGGTTTTAACTTTTGAAAAGATTCAGGGCTTGCGTTATGGAGAGAACCCACATCAGCAGGGCGCTTTCTATAAAGAAAAGGGCAAGGTAGCCGGCTTAATTAATTTTAAACAATTGCAAGGCAAGGAACTTTCTTTTAACAATATTCTGGACCTTAATTCTGCCGTGGAGCTCGCCAAAGAATTTCAAAACCCCGCGGCGGTAATTGTTAAACATAATAATCCCTGCGGCGTGGCTGAAGATAAAGAGTTAAGTAAGGCATATTTAAATGCCTGGAAAGCCGATAAGCTTTCGGCATTTGGCGGCATTGTCGCATTAAATAGAAAGATGGATTTAAAGACAGCCAAGCTTATAATTAAAAGCGGATTTTTGGAATGTATTATTGCCGCGGGTTTTGATCAAGAGGCCAGAAATTTATTTAAAGCCAAGAAAAATTTACGCCTGTTAGAATTGAAGGATTGGAGTGTGGTGAGTGATCTGCAGATGAAGCGGGTAGGCGGCGGCATGCTATTAGAGAGTAGCGATGCGCTTACTTTGGATAAGCATAATCTTAAGGTAGTGACGAAGAAAAAACCCAGCCAGGCGCAAATGCAAAGTTTGATTTTTGCCTGGAAGGTGGCCAAACACGTAAAATCCAACGCGATTGTTTTAGCGGTTGGGACGGCAACCGTGGGTATCGGCGCCGGGCAAATGTCCCGAGTAGATTCGGTAATGATTGCAAAAAATAAATCTTCTAAACACAGCCAAGGTTGCTGTCTGGCTTCAGATGCTTTTTTCCCCAAAGCCGATGCCATATCCTGGGCGCAAAAAGCAGGCGCCAAGGCAATTATCCAGCCCGGAGGCTCTATCGCTGATGCCCAGATCATTGCTGCTTGCAATAAATATAAGTTGGCCATGGTTTTTACAGGTATCAGGCATTTTCGGCATTAATGTATGACCTACCCAGTAGTTATAAGATATTTAAATTCTTTTACTAACTACGAGAAAAACACAAATTATTCCTATAAAAAAGATTTAAAATTAGCGCGTATTCAGGGTTTTCTTTTACTTTTAGGAAACCCGCAAGATTCTTTGCGCATTATCCATGTTGCCGGAACAAAAGGCAAGGGTTCAACTTGCGCTTTTGTAGCTTATATCCTTAGAGCGTCAGGTTTTAGTGTTGGGCTCTACACTTCACCTCATTTAAATGATTTTAGGGAAAGGATCAGGATTCTTTGGCCATCCTCCTGCGATTCTAAGCTAGAGACAGGAGACTTCGAAGGCATGATTTCTAAAGGGGCGTTATCGAGTTTAGTTAAAGAACTAAAACTGATGCTTAGTAAATATAACCGTCATTCAGAATATGGCCAGCTTTCCTTTTTTGAGGTTTATACTGCTTTAGCTTTTCTGTATTTTAAGCGGCAGCAAATTGATTTTGTTGTTTTAGAGACTGGCCTGGGAGGCAGGCTGGATGCGACTAATGCGGCTAATTCTTTGGTCTGTGGGATTACGCCGATTAGCTTAGAGCATGTGCAGAAATTAGGTAATACTGTGCCTAAAATTGCCGCTGAGAAAGCAGGAATTATTAAGCCTGGCGCAATCGTAATTTCGGCCTTACAGCTTAAGGAAGCTCGCAAAGTAATCCGTAATCGGTGCAAGAAATTTCAAGCCAAGCTTTATGAGGTGGGCAGAGAAATAAAATATTTTAAGTCTAAAAGAGGTTTGGTGATTAAAGGTTTAAAAAATGATTATAAAAATTTACGCCTAAACCTTTTGGGTGAACATCAGGTAGCTAATGCGGCTTTGGCGATTGGCCTGGTTGAAGGTTTAAGTTTCCACGGGTTTAATTTTAAGGCCTGCGCCATACGTCAGGGGCTTTATAATGCCGTCTGGCCGGGAAGATGCGAGGTAGTCGGAAGAAATCCTTTAATTATTTTAGATGGCGCGCAGAATTTGGCTTCCGCGCAGGTTTTAAGAACAACCATAGAAGATAATTTTTCCGCCGGAAAATATAGAAAACTAATTTTAGTTTTGGGGATTTCATCGGATAAGGATATTTGGGGAATATGTAAAAAACTGGGTTCTTTAGCCGATGAGATTATTCTTACTCGTGCCGCAACTTCCCGGGCAACTGATCCGGCGAAGCTGGCTGGTTATTTTAAGAGAAAACTACATTTGACGCAAAGCGTAAAAGAAGCTAAGCTTTTAGCCGTAAGCTTAGCCGGTAAAAAAGACTTAATTTTAGTCACGGGTTCACTATTTGTGGTTGGAGAATTTAGAAATGTGGGAAGATAATCTGCAAGATACAATTGCCGCAATTTCTACTGCTACCGGTGAAGGCGGAATTGGTATTGTACGCTTAAGCGGTAGAGAATCTTTGGCGATTGCTAATAAAATATTTGTGGGTGTGGATAAAAAGAAGCCGACGCACTTTAAGAGTTTCTCAATGCATTATGGCAAAATTATTGACCGTAAAAAAATTATTGACGAGGTTATTCTTACAGTTATGCGCGGCCCAAAGTCTTATACTCGCCAGGATGTTGTGGAGATAAATTGCCACGGTGGCCGGTTGTCTTTGCGTAAGATTTTAGATTTGACGCTTAAATCTGGTTGTCGTTTAGCAAGCCCGGGTGAGTTTACGAAGCGGGCGTTTTTAAACGGCCGCTTGGATCTGGCGCAGGCCGAAGCGGTGATTGATATTATTCGTGCCAAAACAGACTCGGCGCTTAAAATAAGTTTAGGGCAGTTAAGCGGCAACCTATCCGGCGAGATTAATAAAATCCGCCAGAAGCTGTTAGATCTTTTAGTAACCCTGGAGGCAAACATTGATTTTCCCGAAGAAGGTATCCAACCTCAGGATTTTACAGATTTATCGCTTGGCCTTACGGCGATTGATGCGCAGTTAAACGCATTATTAAGCAGCGCTTCCGGCGGCAGGATTTTGCGCGAAGGCCTGCATGTAGTTATTTGCGGTAAACCCAATGTAGGAAAATCTTCACTCCTAAATGCCCTGCTTAAGAAAGAGCGTTCAATTGTTACTCCGGTTGCCGGGACGACGCGTGATACAATTGAAGAGGTAATTGACATAAAAGGTATCCCGGTAAGAATCGTGGATACTGCCGGAATCCTTAAGCCGCGCAATCTGATTGAGACTAAAGCGGTAAGGCTTGCCCGGAGCCAGATTAATTTAGCGGATTTGGTAATTGTTTTATTTGACTCAAGTAGTAAATTGGATCAAGAAGACCGAAAATTGATTAAGGAAGTAAAAAGTAAGAATGTTATCGCGGTAATTAATAAAATTGATTTAAAGGCGCGGATTGAAAAAGATGAAATTACTTTGGGTTTTTCTAAAGTCGTGGAATTAGCGGCCAGGTCGGGGAAAAATCTAAATCTCTTGGAGGATGCTATTTATGATTTTGTTTATCAGGGGAAACTATCTCCTCCGGAGTTTATGTTGGTAAGTAATCTCAGGCATATCCATGCTCTTCGGGATGCCCAGAAGCTGGTCGGTGAAGCCAAGGTTAACTTAGTCGATAAGCTGTCATTAGAATTCATCACTCAAAATTTAAAAGACGCCTGCGTTTATTTGGATAAGATCTTGGGTAAAAATTTTTCTGAGGACCTTCTGGATAGAATCTTTACAGATTTTTGTATCGGTAAGTAATTAAAGTTTTGCCTCTTTATTATTAATAGTTTTAGTTATTTTAGTGAATAAATCGCTGAGAGAAAAAGGTTTAACGAAATATCCTACTGCTCCCAAGCCGTAAGCCTTTTTTATATCCACTAAATCGCCAAAGCCTGAGATAAAGATTATGGGTATTTCACAGGTTTGTAAATTTTTATTGAGAATTTCGCAGATTTCAAATCCGTCTAAATCCGGCATTAATAGGTCAAGTAAGATAAGATCCGGTTTAAAGGAGATTATCGAGGCAAGAATATTTTTTGGTTCTTTGAGAACCATAACCTCAAAATCATGGCTGGAAAGGAAGTCTTTTAATAATGTTAAGATATCTTCCTGATCATCAGCAATAAGTATTTTCTTTTTGGGCATCTAATTTTTAGATTATCAAAAGTTAATAATTTTAAACCGCTAATAGAGAGTATAATTTGATTTATGAAAAAAGTCAATAGTCTATGCGTATGAAAAACTTATTGCAGAAAGACAGTTTTCGTTAGATAATAAGCCGTAAGAGTTTTTGCTTGATTAATTTTTTAAAGGTGAATTAATTTATGGACAAGTTAAAGATCCAAAAAGCAGTGCGCCAGATATTAGAGGCAATTGGCGAGGATCCAAAAAGGCAAGACCTTTTAGAGACTCCTCGACGGGTTGCCCAAATGTATGAAGAGATTTTTTCCGGCATCAAGCAAGATCCGGAAAAAGAGCTTGAGGTTATTCTTGATCAGAAGCACCATGAAATTATTCTTCTGCGCGGGGTACCTTTGGCGAGCATGTGTGAACATCATTTTTTACCTTTTGTAGGTAAGGTGAGTGTCGCTTATATACCTAAAAATGGCAGGGTTACTGGTTTAAGCAAATTAGTGCGTGTTATTGAAATTCTTGCGCACCGGCCGCAGGTTCAGGAGAGGTTGACTACTCAGATTGCGGAGATTATTATGTCTAAATTGAAACCTCTGGGGGTCATGGTGGTTATTGAAGCTGAACATATGTGCATGTCTATTCGCGGCGTAAAAAAACCCGGGACAATGACGGTAACTAGTGCTGTGCGGGGGATCTTTAAGGATAATGAGAAAACCCGTTCGGAGGCATTGGCATTAATGCGCCAGTAAAGATTTTTTATAATTAAAGTAGGAAGGGAGTGATGGTTTGAAAAAAATTTTGGTTTTTATTTTTTTAGGATTTATTTTATCCGGCTGTGCTACTTATAAATTCCAGAAGCCCGCCTCCTCTAGTGCGCAAGGATATTTGGCCTGTTATGATAATAATCCTATTTTAGAATATACTGTGGGTAAAGAAAAATCCCTGCCGGATTTAATTTTAGCTAAAGAACGGTTTAAACGCCGTAGATCTACAGTTGAGTATTATTATAAAAAAATGCATCAGATAGAACCGCGCTTAAAATACTTTTTTTGGGATCCGCCAGTGATGTTAGTGGATTTTTTGGGTGGTGTTTTGCGCTGGCCGTTTGTTGCGGTTGCGGATTACAAATATAACCGCAATCCTAAATACAAAGAAAGAGTAGACAGGCTGGATGAGGAAAAGGAAGAATTAGAAAAAGCCCGTGTAAATGCTTTAAAGGAAAAGCTTGCTGCCTATATTGTCGAAGATTTAAATAAAGAAGAGCTTCATTCGCAAGGCGTAGTTGCAGCTGCGCCGATAGTCGCAAAGCCTAAACTTGCTCAAGAATCTTTACAGCCGGTTTCGGCATTACCAGTAACTCAAGAGGTCGTTTCCAAAAAACCAGCTCCTCAAAAAATAACTCCTCAGGCTTCGGTTGCTGAGCCGCCGAAAGAAACTAAGCCAGCGGTTATGGAGCCGATGGTCGTCAAAACAGTATTAGAGCCTCCGGTGGCCGTAATTGTGGCTAAGCCTATGAAAGGTTATTCTCCGCTGATCGTAAAATTTTCTGGCCAGAAATCATACTCTAAGTCAGGAAAGATCATTGCTTATGATTGGAATTTTGGCGATGGGGATACTTCCACGAAGAAAAACCCCGAGAATACTTATTGGAGTACAACTTTCGGCTCACGCAATTTTACCGTCACGCTTACCGTAAAAGACGACGCAGGGAATGCCTCCAGCGCCAGCACTATAATTGAGGTAATCACGAAATAATAATTTATCCACAGGGTAGGGGAGGTTTAAATCTCCCCTACATATCCCACTTATGGCTGAACTTAACTGCTCAGCCTTTTTGTTTATAAAATAGTAGCTGACGTTTAAACGTCAGCTACCCTGTGGATAACTCATAATATAGGCTTATCAACCTCAATGAGTTGGTTTGGTTGGTAATCGGTTTGGAAATAATGATTATAGCTTGAAAAAGGATATTCTTCAGGCGATGTAACCAAACCTGCTTTTAGAGGATTATTATGCATATATTCTAACACCTTGACAAGATGTAGCCCATCTCTGATGCATTCGTCATAAAATCCCTTCTGCCAGAGCTTGCCCATTTTGCCATTAGTTTTATTAAATTTTCTCGTAAAAGAACCTTTTATCATCTTCATAATGTATGAAAAGTTATATATGCCAACCGGGTGTATAATAAGATGTAAGTGATTAGGCATGATACAAAATCCATACAGGTTATAGTCTAGGACAATCTTGAAATATTCGAGAGTAACAAGAAGTATCTTGCAATTTTTAGGATCGTCGAATACTGTTATATTATCCTCTGTATCCGTAGTCAGGAAATATGCCGCATTAGTTTCGTAATATCGTTTTATGTTTCCCATAAAGTTATCCACAATGTAGGGGACGTTTAAACGTCCCCTACTGAAAACCTGCTTATCCACAGAGTAGCTGATGTTTAAACGTCAGCTACTCTGTGGATAACTGAATCAGTTAAGTTAAGAAGGCGCGGTCTAGGGAGCGGTATTGAATTGCTTCGGCAATGTGCTCCGCATGAATTTGTTCGCTGCCTGCCAAGTCACTTATTGTTCGGCCCACTTTAAGTATTTTATCATAAGCTCTGGCTGATAAAGCCAATTCGGCGATTGCCATACGCACTAACTCTTGGGCTTCTTTATCCAAAACGCAGTGTTCTTTGATTAATTTATTAGACATTTGGGCATTACAAAATATTCCGGCGGAAAATCTTCGTTGTTGAATTGCGCGGGCATTTTCCACGCGTTGTTTAATTGTTTGCGATGATTCCGCGTCTTGCTTGTCTGATAATTCCCGGTACTTTACTTGCGGTGTTTCGATATGCAGATCAATTCTATCCAGGAGCGGGCCGGAAATTTTTCCTAAATAATTTCT
>JAPLMA010000115.1 GCA_026387255.1 Candidatus Omnitrophota bacterium
ACAGATCTTTATCTTGACTAATCTTAATCTGCTTAATCGTACGCAAAGGATTGCGCTGCCTAGTTTCCGCTGCCTGAAATGATGCAAAATTATGCCTGCCTAAAAGAACCTTGGCTTCAGAGCGCATTAACGCTACATCTAGATGATAGTGGAAAAAATATACCCGATTGGCCAGAAGAGCGGAAGAATATTTACGATTTAAAATCGTGTAGCGATAAAGCTTAGATTTTGCCGAGAAACGACTATTAAAATCTAAGCCTACATTTTTAATTCGCGTTACTTTAATATCCTTTGGTAATAGACAATTTAGAGCCCAATGTAATTTTGCAAGGGGCATCCGCGATGAACTTTTAAAATTGGCAACCTGGGCAAAAGCATGCACCCCTGAATCTGTGCGGCCGGCAACAGTAAGCTTAATTTCTTCCTGGAGGATTTTTTTAAGCACCTCTTCTAAAACATGCTGAATGGTCTGCCGGTTGCGATAACTCTCCCTGGCTTTTTTGCTATTTTGCACCTGCCAACCATGATAATGCGTACCAGCGTACTCTATTTCGAGCTTGAAATTACGCATTCAGCAATTTGTCCCGCTTAGCGAAGCGGGATCCCGCCTCGCTTATGGCTCGCGGCGGGAAACGGCTTAAACACCATCTAACCAATCAATACCTCAGCTATCTGAATCGCATTGGTCGCGGCACCTTTACGTAAATTATCCGCCACTACCCACAACCAAAACCCTTTTTTATCAAAAGCATCTTGACGGATTCGGCCAATAAAAGTCTCATCCTTGCCTTCTGAATCTTTAGGCATGGGATAAAGATTATTCTTCACGTCATCAATAAGCACTACCCCGGGAGCCTTAGCTAGTAATCTTTTTATCCCGTCAGCAGTTATCGGCTTAATTGTCTCGATATAAATAGACTCAGAGTGTCCGGTTCTTACCGGGACACGCACGCAAGTCGCAGAAATCTTAATTTTCGGAGCATGCATTATTTTATGCGTTTCATTAACCAGCTTCCACTCTTCATTTGTGTAATCACCTTCCACAAAACTTCCGATATGTGGAAAACAGTTGTATGCTAATTGCTGTGGCATAGTTTTATTCAACGCGCTAACCTGCAGATTATCAAACCCGCCCTGAGCAATTAAATTAACTTCATCCTTTAACTGCTCCGCCGCTCCTTTTCCTGCTCCGCTAGAAGCCTGCAAAGTAGTAACAATAATTCTTTTTATGCCAACCTTTTTATGAATAGGATTTAAAGCGACAACCATCTGAATTGTTGAACAATTAGGATTAGCAATTATTCCTTTATGTTTTTTGACATCCTGCGCGTTTACCTCAGGAACCACCAGAGGCACTTTCGGATCCATGCGAAAATCAGCGCCATTATCGATAACTACTGCGCCTCTTTTTACTGCCTCAGCAGCATAAATTACAGCTGCCCCTTTTTCTCCTTCAGTCCCGGCAAACAAAGCAATATCAATACCTTTAAAACCATCGGGTGTAATCGGCTCAACTGAATAAGTATCTCCGTCAACATTAATATCGCGAGCTGAACGCGCGAAAACCTTTAAATTATTAATCGGAAATTTACGCTGCTTTAAAACCCGCAACATTTCAATTCCCACTACCCCTGCACCGATTACTGCCACATTATACTTTAATTTTTTCATTTTTACTTATCTCCCACTCTTAACACTTACCTTGTATGCACGGGCGGTTATGTAGATAGCCCATAGGAAAAACCCAATATTTGTTTTGTAACCATCTAACTTTAATGGCTTTACGTACACTGTCTATAATGCTGTCACTACTAGATTTCCGATTTCTGTTGTGGAGTAACCCATTTTACCGGCAGCCAGTGATTTCAGTTTCTTGCCAACCAATCCAATAACCGCGTTCTCAATTGCCTTCCCCGCTTCTGTTTCTCCTAAACTCTCGAGCATCATCCCTACCGCGCAAATCGCGGCTAAGGGATTAATCACATTTTTTCCGGTGTATTTAGGAGCACTTCCGCCAATCGGTTCAAACATGGATACGCCTTCTGGATTAATATTGCCTCCAGCGGCAATACCCATCCCACCTTGAATCATCGCCCCTAAATCTGTAATAATATCGCCAAACATATTATCCGTGACAATTACATCAAACCATTCCGGATTTTTCACAAACCACATCGTCGTAGCATCGACATGCGCATAATCCGTGGTAACATCCGGGTACTCTTTAGCTACTTCATTAAACGTGCGTTGCCAAAGATCCCAAGCATAAGTCAATACATTAGTTTTGCCACAAAGTGTCAGCTTTTTTCTTTTATTACGCTTGCGCGTATACTCAAATGCATAACGCAGACATCTTTCAACTCCGAGCCGTGTATTATAAGAAATCTGGATGGCTACTTCATCTTGGGTGCCTTTATCTCTAAACTCACCCATACCTTTATATAGTCCTTCAGAATTCTCGCGTACGACTACAAAATCAATATCTTTAGGTTCTTTATCTTTTAAAGGGCAAAACGCTGAGTTATAAAGCTTAACTGGTCGTAAATTAATATACTGATCCAAGGCAAACCTTAATTTTAACAAGACCCCGGTTTCAATAACACCCGGCTTAACTTCTGGATCGCCTACTGCCCCAAGATAAATCGCGGAATATTTCTTTAACTCCAACACATCTTGGTCATCTACGAGTTTACCCGTCTTTAAATACCTTTGACCACTAAAATCAAAACTCTTAGTCTCATATTTAAAGTTAAATTTCTTGCTTGATGCTTCTAAAACCTTTAAACCCTCACGGACTACTTCAGGACCTGTCCCATCTCCCGGTATTACTGCTATCTTATACATTTTTTCACCCAATTAATTAGGCCTCCGCTCTGAACAATTTGCTGTAAGAATTCCGGGAAGGCTTGCGTTTTATAATTTTTATCCTGTGTTATATTTTTAATTATACCGCTAGCTAAATCTATCTCAATTGTATCGCCATCGTTAATCTTATCCACATCCAACGACTCTAAAAACGGCAAACCGATATTTATAGCGTTTCTAAAAAAAATAGCCGCAAAACTCTTGGCAATTACCGCAGAAATTCCGCACCCCTTAATCGCCACCGGTGCGTGCTCCCGGCTTGAACCACAGCCAAAATTTCTACCCGCCACAATTATATCACCGAGACTAACACTTTGAGAAAAATTTGGATTGATAGTTTCCATGCAATGCTTACCTAATTCCTGCGCATCCGTGGAAACCAAATACTTAGCCGCGATAATATCATCGGTATTTATATCATCGCTGAACTTATGAACCTTACCTTTAATAACCACTTAGTTCTCCTTGGGGACACTTCTTGCTTTGACTTGAGAAACGTCCCTGCTTATATTTTGG
Organism: Candidatus Omnitrophota bacterium; assembly: GCA_026387255.1. Classification (GTDB taxonomy): domain Bacteria; phylum Omnitrophota; class Gorgyraeia; order Gygaellales; family Profunditerraquicolaceae; genus UBA6249. The sequence continues at coordinate 3,382 of JAPLMA010000115.1, forward strand.
CCGGATGGGTGATTTTACCGGTGATGGCAGAAGCCGCAGCTACTGCCGGGTTAGATAAATAAACAAAAGATTTCGGACTACCCATCCTGCCGAGAAAGTTCCTATTGGTCGTAGCAATCGCCACTTCACCTTCAGTTAAAATCCCCATATGTCCGCCTAAACATGGCCCGCATGTCGGAGTTGAAAAAACCCCGCCCGCCTTAACAAAAATCTCCGCTAAGCCTTCTTTTACCGCTTGCAAATAAATTTTCTGCGTCGCCGGAAAGATAATTAATTTTACCCCCGAAGCAGCCTGCTTTCCTTTTAATAAACTCGCCGCAATACGTAAATCTGAAATCCGGCCGTTAGTACACGAGCCGATAACTACCTGATCAACTTTTATATCCTTTAAACTGCTCACCGGTTTAACGTTACTGGGAAGATGCGGACAAGCAACCAGCGGCTCTAATGAACTAATATCCCACTCATATGTTCTTTCATAAACAGCATCCGAATCGGACTGATAAAACTTAGGCTTACGCTTAAAACCCGACACAAATTTCTTAGTCAGCGCATCCGGGGCAATCAACCCGGCTCTGGCGCCCGCCTCAATCGCCATATTGCAAATGGAAAAACGATCATCCATGCCTAATTTCTTGATCACCGGTCCGCAAAACTCCATTACTTTATATAACGCGCCATCAACACCGATTTGGCCAATCGTAAAAAGAATCAAATCTTTACCACCTACCCATTTATTCAGTTTACCTCGATAAATAAATTTCAAACTCGCCGGCACCTTTAACCAGCATTTTCCGTCAATATACGCGCGGGCTAAATCCGTAGAGCCCATCCCCGTGGCATAAGCGCCGAGTGCGCCATAAGTACAGGTATGTGAATCCGCGCCAATAATTAAATCTCCAGGCAAAACAATCCCTTTTTCCGGCAAAAGCGCGTGCTCAATCCCCATCTGTCCAATTTCAAAATAATTCTTAATTCCCTGCTCTTTGGCAAAATCCGCCAAGATCTTACATTGATTAGCACTTTTTAAATCTTTAGCCGGAGCAAAATGATCCGGGACTAAAACAATTTTATTTTTATTAAATACTTGCTTAAAACCGGATTTCTTAAATTCAGATATCGCTAGCGGCGCAGTGATATCATTAGCCAAAGCAACATCAACCGATGCTTCGATAAATTCACCGGGATTAATTGACTTTTGGTTACAATGCTTTAATAAAATTTTTTCTGCAATAGTGTAGGGCATTTTTTAAAACATGGGGACGGTTCTATTTTTTCATATTTAAAAAATAGTAAAAAAATAGAACCGTCCCCGGATTTTATCCTATGAATCTCTTGACAATTAACGAGGCATTGTGTCCACCAAACCCTAAAGAATTGGACATGCAGGCAGATACATGCGCTTTACGCGCTGTATTAGGTACATAATCCAGATCACAATCCGGATCAGGATGCTCATAATTAATGGTCGGAGGTACAACCCCATCTCTAATCACTAAACAACAAGTCAGGAATTCTACTCCACCGGCGGCGCCTAAAAGATGCCCGGTCATTGATTTAATCGAAGAAACCATTACTTTCTTAGCGCTCTGGCCAAAAGCCTTTTTCATCGATAAAGTTTCAATCTTATCATTAAGCTTAGTCGATGTGCCATGCGCATTAATATAATCTATTCCACTCGGATCCATCTGCGCGTCTTTCATCGCAGTAGTCATTGCCCGCGCGGCACCATCTCCATCTGGATCCGGAGCCGTTATATGATAAGCATCACAAGTCATCCCAAACCCGACAATCTCAGCAATAATATGCGCATTTCTATTTTGCGCATGCTCTAAGCTTTCTAAAACCACTAAACCGCATCCTTCGGCCATCACAAAACCATTACGATCACGATCAAATGGACGGCTAGCTTTCTGCGGATTGTCATTGGTCGTTGAAAGTGCCCTTAAAGCACAAAACCCGCCTACGGAAGTCGGTACAATACAACTTTCTGTTCCTCCGGTAACCATCACATCCGCATCACCATAAAGAATAGTCCGAAATGCCTCGCCAATGGCATGCGAACCTGACGCACAAGCAGTAGCGACGCAAGAATTAGGCCCCTTAAGCCCATGAATAATCGCCACCAGGCCGCTAGCTTCATTGACAATCAACATGGGGATAAGAAACGGCGATAACCGCGAAGGCCCCTTAGTGAGATAAATTTTATGTTCTTCTTCAATGGTATGCAAACTACCAATACCTGAGCCAATAATCACGCCAATACGGTTCCGATCTTCTTTATCTAAATCTAAACCGGAAGATTCCACTGCCTGCTTAGCCCCAGCTACAGCAAACTGTACAAATTTTGCTGTCCTTTTAACATCTTTTAAAGAAATGCCATACTGGGTAGGATCAAAATTCTTTACTTCTGCGGCGATACGGGAATCAAAAGCTGCAGGGTCAAAACTAGTAATCGGGCCGACTCCGCTTTTGCCTTCTTTCAATGATTGCCAAAAGCTAGCGACATCATTACCCACCGGTGAAATTACCCCTAAACCCGTAATTACTACTCTTTTTTTCATAGTTAGTAATATAAATTTACCCCGCGAAAGCTAAAATGCGGGGTAAATTAATTATTTACTATTAATTATAATTTATTTGGTGCTTTTCTCATCAATATACTTGATGGCATCGCCAACAGTAGTGATTTTTTCCGCGTCCTCATCAGGAATCTCAACACCAAACTCTTCCTCTAAGGCCATGACTAACTCTACGGTATCTAAAGAATCTGCCCCTAAATCATCAACAAATGATGCCTCAAGAGTTACCTCTTCGGGTTTTACACCTAACTGTTCAGCTATAATTGACTTTACTTTCTCTTGTGATGCCATTCTTTTCCTCCTTTAATGAGTCCACCATTGATTTAGTGGCGGACGAATTAATCCCGAGTCCGCCATTGATTCAGTGGCGGACGAGGGATACCTATCTCTACTTTATGCCATTACCATGCCGCCGTCAATCGTAATTGTCTGCCCGGTTATATAGCTTGATTCTGGCGATGCTAAGAATAAACAAACCTGCGCTACATCCTCAGGCGTACCTAATTTGCCTAACGGAATCGCCTCCAACATCTTCTTTTTTATCTCCTCAGAAAGTTTCGCCGTCATCTCTGTCTGGATAAATCCCGGAGCTACCGCATTAGCATTAATATTGCGACTGGCTAACTCTTTAGCCACTGTTTTTGTAAGAGCAATTATCCCAGCTTTAGAAGCAGCATAATTTGCCTGGCCCGGGTTACCGATTAAACCAATAATCGAAGCGATACTGATAATCCGCCCACTTCTTTGTTTAATCATCGGCCTGGATACGGCCTTAATGCAGTTAAATGTGCCCTTTAAATTGACATTAATCACTGCATCCCAGTCTGCTTGGGACATTCTAAGTATAAGATTATCCTTAGTAATTCCAGCATTGTTAACTAATATATCAACCTTTCCCATTTTGTCAAGAATTTTGTTTATGCCTTCTTCAACTAGGTCATAGTTAGTCACATCCATGGCTAAAGCCATGGCCTTGCGGCCTAAACCCTCGATATCTAAGGCGGTTTTCTGGGCGATTTCAAGGTTAACATCCGCGACCACAATATCCGCCCCCTCTTTGGCAAAAGTCATGGCGATGGCCTGACCAATTCCCCTTGCCCCACCAGTAATTAAAGCAACCTTGTCTTTTAAGCGCATATATTTCCTCCTTAAACTCGAAATCCTAAACTCTAAATCCCTGCCTACCGGCAGGCAAGCTAAACAAATCCTAAATCAGAAACTCTAAATTTTAAAGGCTTAGTTCTCGAGTTTATGGTTTAGAGTTTGCTTAAAGTTTCGTGTTTCGGGTTTAGAGTTTAAACTATATCTTCTTTTTTTTCTATATTTTTAACTTGCGCGCTACTATCAATACGCCGCATTAAACCCTTTAATATCTTACCCGGCCCAAACTCAATAAAATTGTTCACTCCGTTAGACAAAATTAACTTCATCGAATCTTCCCAAAGTACGCTCGCGGAAACTTGTTGAATCAAATTTTGTTTAATCTCACTCGCCGTTAAAACCAGCTTACCGGTAACATTACAAATTACCGGAAATTTAGGAGAGCCAATATTTATTTTTTCTAATTCCCGGGCTAATTTTAACGCAGCCCCCTGCATAAAAGAAGAATGGAACGCGCCACTGACCTCCAACGCCACAGCTAATTTTGCCCCTTTTTCTTTAGCCAAAATCTGCGCCTGGGTGATTGATTCAACCGATCCGGAAATAACTATCTGGCCCGGGCAATTAATATTAGCCACTTCTGCCTTAACTTCGGCACAAATCTCTTTAATTTTATCTAAATCCAGGCCAATCACCGAAAGCATCTTTCCCGGGTATTTAACTGCCTCTTCTTCCATAAACTGGCCTCTACGCCAAACTAAATAAACCGCATCTTGGATATTAAGTGCACCCGCAGCAACTAAAGCCGAATACTCACCCAGGCTCAAACCAGCCATATATCCGTTAATTTGCGGATTTTTACTAAGATACGCCTGCCAACAAGCAATCGACACCGTCACAATCGCCGGCTGACAATTAGAAGTCTGAGTTAATTCCTCCAGTGGGCCGTTAAAACAAAGATCACTTATAGAAAATCCTAAAATTTTATCTGCCTTGTCAAAGACCGCTTTGCTTTCCGGAAAAG
>JAPLMA010000003.1 GCA_026387255.1 Candidatus Omnitrophota bacterium
CAGTTTTGGATATGTTTAAATCTATGAATCAGGGTAAGGTGGTTTTAGATTTTGTCTTGCATACAAAGATGGACCGGCCGGAATTCGGTTTTGCCAATATCAAATCGGCATTTGAAGGTAAACTGATGCAGGCGAGATCTAGCGCTGGCTTAAGGCCTCAAGATGTGTTATCATGGCCTGGTCGTTGGGTGCGCAGCGGGATTAAAAGTGGTACGGATCTCTCGAATGCCATTATTGATGGCGTATTTGATTTAGGTAACGGTATAAAGAAATTTTTTGAAGATAGAATAGATAACACGGTTCCTGCTCAGACAAATTAGTTTTCTTTCTAAATTTATGGTGGCTGTAGCTCAATTGGTTAGAGCTTCTGATTGTGGTTCAGAAGGTTTGCGGGATCGTTCCCCGTCAGCCACCCCAAATTTTTTGGTACTATTTTTAAAAAAAAAGAGGGAATGTTTCTATTTTTTCGTAAGAGTTAGGAAAATAGAGTCGTTTCCATTTTTATTCTTCTTGTTGAACAAAGAGGATCAGTAAACAACTATAAATAATAATGAAAAAGAAAACGAAAAACCCTGTATCCAGAAATAAAATCCGTAATGGTGAGCGCATACGTCTTAAGAAGTTAGTCCTGCAACAAGCTAATGAGCTCAAAATTAAAAATTGGCAATTAAGAAATGGAGCGAAGAAGCAGGTAAAGTCAGAGAAGCAGATTCAGATAGGTACTACCTTAATACATGAGAAGGAACTAGAAATTATTAAACAGCGCGAAGAGCTTTTGCATGTCACTAGGGTAGGAAAACTTGCGGAATTTGTCTCATCCTTAGCTCATGAAATTAGTCAGCCTCTTACAGCTATCCTTTCTTACGCCCAGGCTGCCCAACGCATGCTCGTGGGCAAGGAGCCCGAACTACAGAAGATTCTATCATACATTATTGATGACGATCAACGGGCGGCCGGGGTTATCCAGCGATTGCGCTCATTGTTAAGGAAAAGTGTGCCCGAAATTAAACCGTTAAATATCAATGCTCTTATTGATGAGACTGTCGTGCTTATTGCAACAGATGCTACCGTAAGGAACAGCGTCATTAAAACTGACTTGGACAATAATCTTCCGCTTGTCCATGGGGACCGAATACAGTTGCAGCAGGTTCTCTTGAATCTTATTAGTAATAGTTTTGATGCCCTAGAAAGCAATCTTGATTCCCGTGAAATATTGATTCGCACATTGCGTAAAGATACTGATACGATTATTGTGGAGGTAAAGGATTCCGGATGCGGTATTCCCGCACAAAATATACCTAAGCTTTTCACCCATTTTTTTACTAGCAAACCAGACGGCTTGGGTATGGGATTGTCTATCAGCCGTTCCATTATCGAGTCGCATGGTGGACAATTGAATGTAAAAAATAATCCTAAGCGCGGCGCAACCTTTTATTTCACCATTCCTATTAATAAAAAGGATGCTTAAGTGAATAACCGTAGGCCTATTATCTATATCGTTGATGATGATGCCTCTGTGTGTAGGGCCCTATCCTTATTGTTAAAATCACATGGGTTTAAGGTTCAGACGTTTATGCGTGCAGCAGGCTTCTTGGCATTTAAGCATCTTAAATTGCCATCATGTTTGATTCTAGATATTCGCCTACCGGGTATAAATGGGCTTGCTCTTCAGGAAGTAATGAAGCGCAAGGGGATTTCTATCCCGATTATCTTTATTACAGGGCATGGTGATATTCCAATGAGCGTTAAAGCCATGAAAGCGGGAGCTGTCGATTTTCTTCCTAAACCTTTTACTGAGAATAAGCTGCTTAATGCTATTACGCCTGCCATTTTAAAAAGCAAAGCTCAAAATAAAGAACAAGCTGAAATATTAAAAATTAAGCGTCGCATCAAAACCTTGTCTCCTCGAGAATTAGAAGTTTTTCGGCTTGTAGCCAAGGGGATGTTGAGTAAGCAGATTGCTCGAAAACGAGGGACTGCTCTTCAGACGATCAAAGTTCATCGTGGCCGGGTAATGCAGAAATTGCAGGCTAAAACCGTAACAGAACTTATCCACTTCGCCCAAAAAGCGGGTCTTGTTTCTTCCCAGCGTTAAGTAAATCGTAATACTTCAAAAGAACAATTTTCCCCACAACGCATTAAAATCCTTCGATTATACCTAGGTACAATTGATTTAATTTTGTATATTTCTATAATGTAACCATAAGACTGTTTCCAATTCGTAATCTTACCAGGGAGGTTAGATATGAAAAACATAATAATTTTTTTCTTATTGCTGGTTTTATCAGGATGTGGTTTTGTTTTCCAAAATTTTGACCAAGGTGAACATAAGAGTTTAGCGTATGGAATGTCTAAAGAAGAGGTAATCGTCAAGATTGGCCAGCCGCAAAAAATAAGCAAGATGACCATTGATGGCAGAGAATATGATGTTTGGGAATATCCGAATAATGACCGGGCAAAAATAGAGAAAATGAATGCACTGGGAATTATCTATTCAGAAGTACTCTTTTTTGATGGCAAGTTAGTGCAGCGTGATAAAAACAGGGTTTATGGTCAACCAGGATATGAATTTTTAGAGTCTGTTAGTCCCGAAGGCGGAGTTAAGGCTACTAAAATTACTGAACCAAAAAATAATCTTAAATAGTACAAATAATAGCAATAATTAGAAATAAGAAAGGTGTAAAGTAAGGATGTCGACAAGAATTTCATCGAATAATAAACAAATTTTTATAGTAGATGATGATGAATCAGTGTGTCGTGCCCTTAGTGTCATGTTAGTTACGTATGGGTTTACTGTGGATACATTTACGTCCGCAGAAGAATTTTTTCGCGCTGTTCCCAATAGTGTCACTGGTTCTTTAGTTTTGGATATTCATATGTCGGGATTAGACGGATGGGAAACACTGCAGCGTCTTATTGCATCAGGGTCTAAGCGTGCAGTAATTATTATTTCTGCAGAAAAAAATGAAGGACTTAATAAAAAGGCTTTAAAAGCAGGGGCATTGGGTTTTTTGCAAAAACCGTTTAATGGTCAAGAATTAGTAGATTTAATCAATAAAGCTCATTAAAAAAGGAGGAAGAAACGTGGAAAATAATAGTTTAGGATATTGGGTGTGGTTTCTCTTTATTGGTGGAGTAATCGGTTGGTTGGCGGGGCTGATCATCAGAGGTCGGGGTTTTGGGATTATTGGAGACATCGTGATTGGTATTGTGGGGGCCATGCTTGGTGGATGGATGGCTAGAATCTTTGGATTATATGCTGGTAATTCGTTGGGTGCTTTTTTGGTGGCGTTAGTGGGTGCGGTGGTTTTAGTGGGCCTGACGCGCTTAGTCGTAAGGAACGCATAAGCGCATAAAAAGGAGAGACTATGAAAAAAATTACTTTATTGAGCCTGGTAGTTTTAATTTCAGTGATTGCACTCTTAGGATGTAACGCATTTAGAGGTGCAGGAAAAGATTTGTCGGACACAGGAAAACATATTGAGAATGTTGGTAAATAAATTATAAAAAAAGAAAGGAATAAACTAAATTGGGCAGAAAAGCGTTTTATCAGTTACTTATAATAATAACCTGTTTTTCAGTATTATCAGGTTGCGCTCGCATGCGATATGCTGTGCCGGAAAATCTGGTAGGCAAGGCTGATGTTATAGGTATGCCGGGTATACGCTATTACATGGATAAGCCTAATTCTTTCTTTATGATGCGACAGAGCCTGGCAGATTCATTTAAAGAAGAAGGTAAATCTGAGTATTTAATTGATGGTATAAAGACTTATCCAGTGCTTATTATCGGAGGCGGTGTATCCAACAGCGCTTACGGTATAGGCAGGCTACTCTAGTGGTTCTCTCATTGCTCTTGCTACGTTTGCAGGAAAAGACTATGAAGAACGGCTTGCAAAGTTGTTTACCTCGATATCCACCAAAGATGTTATAAGGCAGAATGGTGTTTTTGGCATTCTATTCGGAGATTCTGTGAATAGTTCGGCACTGTTTGCTAAAAAAATTGATGATATTGTGGATGATGATTTATTGGTGAAAGTCGCCCAAGAGCACAAGAAAGGGCGCAGGCTTTATGTGGGAACTAGCGATCTTGACGCTCAAGGGTTTGTTATATGGGACATGGGGGCGCTTGCTTCTAGAGGAGGACTCGATTCGGTGAAGATGTTCCGCAAAATAATTCTGGCTTCATGTTCATTTTCAAGCATGCTTCCACCGGTTTTCTTCCAGGTTGAAGCGGATGGTCGGCGTTATGACGAGATGCATGCTGATGGTGGGGTGATTGGCGGGATTTTTTATATTGACCAATTAATGGAAGGTGCTGAATTTAAAGGGCTCAGAACATACTTATATATCCTAAATTGTTGTTATATGTCGCCACATTCCAAACAAGTGGAAGACAACCTGACAGCGGTTATTTCACGAACGATTGAAACTAATGGATCGTCAAAGATGAGCGCAGACACTTATAGGATTTACGCATTCGCAAAGGAGAAAGGTTGGGATTATAATTTGGCCTATATTCCAGAAGATTTTATGCCTAATCAAAAAGAAATGTTTGATAAACAGGAAATGCAGAGGCTCTTTAAGCGCGGATATGATGATGCGGTAGAAGGGTATAAATGGCATAAGTCTCCGCCCGGACTTGTGGCAGAGGATAAATAAAATAGGAGGTTATATGAATAAGGGTATGTCAGTTGCACTTTTAGTCGTAGGAGTTATTTTATTAGTTTTTGGGTTTAATGCTTACCACTCAGCTAGCTCGGATGTCTCGCGCTTTTTTACTGGTGCTCCTACAGACAAGGCTCTTTGGCTTCTGATTGGTGGAGTGGTTGCCAGCATAGTTGGGTTTTTAGGTTTAGCTCGGAAGTAAAAGGAACCGAGACTACCTAATATTTTGTAAGGAGAAAACTTGTTGAGGATTGATATGAGGGCTAGAAAAGGGGTTATACGGTTTTTAATCGCTGGGATCACTATCAATGCAACAGATTTCAGCATTTATTATATTTTATTTCATTTTTTGTCTTTTAGTATAGCCAAGGGGATTTCTTTTATATGCGCGGGTATTTTTGGGTATTTGCTTAATAAATTTTGGACGTTTAAGCAGAACAAGCCACCATCGTATGCCGAAGTTAGTAAGTATGCATTAGTCAACTTTCTAGCTTTAGGAGTAAATGTTTTAACGAATCAAAGTATTCTTAACGTCTGGCCTGGGGCTGTTTGGGTAGCTTTAATTATTGCTACAGTATTAACAGGTTTATTCACCTTTGTTTGTTTTAAATGGTGGGTTTTTAGAATTTCATTGAAAGAAAAGGTAGTTAAATTAATGTGGTGTAAATGGTTTCCGTTGAAATTTGTAGTTAGGGCGGTAGCTCGGCGCCAGGGATTTTTGGATCCGGTTAAACTCATCTCTCAGATGCAGAATTTTGCGCAACCTTCAGAGGTAGCGGCCCCGATGGAGCTATTGCGTTCAGGTGTTGTTTTGCATGCTCGGGGTTTGATTAATAGTGTAGCTATCCAGCATAACCTTGATTGGATTTGGCCTTATTGGGTAGAATGTCAATATAACCCTCGAAATGAGGCGTTTATCCCGCGGTCCTTTTCGTTAACTCAAATTAATCTCACCCATAGGAATTGGACAGCTTTGGGCGTTCCTGATGGCCTTGAATTTCCACTTATTGATCCGCGTGGCCTGGTTACTCCTTATTATGATAGTTGGTCGATTGATGTTTGGATTGTTCCAGAAGAAGGAGAACCATTAATTCCGTCGCGTAGCCCCAACGTGTCACAAAAGATGGTTATGGATGAAAATCTTTGCGTGATTACAGAATCAAGCCTTGGTCAATTAAAACTTCAATTAAAAGCGCAAGTTATAGGTTGCGCTAGAGCGCCTGTTTGTCAGGTTAAAATTATAGGATCCGCCGGCGTTAAGGCAAAGTTAGTTGTTTCGCTTAGGCCTTATAATCCTGAAGGCGTGAGTTTTATAAATAATATTACTCTGGCTGAAGATTCATTGGGCTGGCAAGTAAATCAAAAAGATTTTGTCTATTTTGATAAGCCTGCGGATCGGTATGTATTTTCGGATTATCAGCGAGGTGACGTTTATAGCCGGCTATCCAGCGATGAAAATGAAAAAGAAATTTATTCTAAGGTCGGGATGGCGAGTGCTGCCGCGTTATATATATTGGAAGCCGGGAAATCGCGGGAAGTTACCATTTCCGTACCTTTAGGGAAAGATAAAATTGCGAAAGAATCTATTTTTGCTCATCAAGAAACTGCCTCAATGGCGTGGAAGAAAAGCCGGGAAGGTGTTTGTGTATTGCAGATTCCGGATGAACGTTTCCAGTTTCTTTATGAAGCTGCTATTTATACTATGATTTTGCATTCCCCTAAGGAAGTTTATCCGGGTCCTTATATTTACCGGCGGTTTTGGTTTCGTGACGCTGCCTTTATATTGCATGCTTTATTAGCTGTTGGATTAAAGGATCGTGTTCGACGGGCTTTAGATTGTTTTCGCGCCCGTCAGACATCCGGAGGCTATTTTCTCTCACAAGAAGGAGAATGGGATTCTAATGGCGAGGCCTTGTGGATTATGCGTCAGTATTGTGAAATGACGGGAAATGTTCCTCCGGAAGAATGGAAAGAATCAATCTATAAAGCGGGCAAGTGGATTTATAAAAAACTCCTTGCTAATAATTTAACATCTCCTCACGCCGGATTATTGCCGGCTGGATTCAGCGCTGAGCACTTGGGGCCGAATGATTTTTATTACTGGGATGACTTTTGGGCAGTTGCGGGATTAAAAGCAGCGGAATTTTTGTGCACAGCTTATAAGGATAATAATCAGGCTATTTATTTTGAAAGGCAATCACAGGAATTACTAGAGAGCATCAATAAAAGTTTAAAGAAAATAGAATTTCGTTTAAAAAGACTGGCGATGCCAGCTTCTCCTTACCGACGTTTGGATTCTGGAGCGGTTGGCTCTTTGGTTGCTGGATATCCGCTTCGCGTTTTTCAACCGAACGACCCAAGAATTTTAGATACCGCTAATTTTTTAATGAAAAACTGCCTGGTTCATGGTGGATTTTTTCATGATATGACTCATTCTGGTATTAATCCTTATTTGACATTGCATTTAGCTCAAGTTTATTTGCGTGGTGGGGATTCTAGATATTTTGATTTAATGACTGCGGTAGCTAAATTGGCTTCTCCGACAGGACAATGGCCGGAGTCGGTGCATCCGCGTACAGGTGGAGGATGCATGGGGGATGGGCAGCATGTTTGGGCCGCAGCGGAATGGGTTTTAATGATTAGAAATTGTTTTGTGCGTGAAGAAGGCGATCGGTTAATCCTATGTTCGGGAATCCCACGAATTTGGCTTGAGAAAAATCAAACAATTGCGTTTGGGCCTGCGCCAACAAGTTTCGGGAATATTAGAATCTCCATAAAACCACAAGGGGAAAATATTCTTATCGAATGGAGTGGCCAGTGGCTTGCGAAAGAGCCGCCGATTGATATTCAATTACCTGGTTTTAAGAGCGTAAGAATTTTACCTGCTACAAATTCATTAGAATTAAAATATGGGGCGCAAAATTGATCAAAGACCTTGTAACTAAAGTTGAAGATTTTATCATATTGAATTCCGGAAGAATGATTTATCCGGAAGAAATTGAGAAGTTTTATATTAAGAGCGCTCCGGTTAGAGAAATGTGTGTCTTTACAGTTATTGGAATGGATGGTGCAAAGAAACTGAAAGTTCTTTGGGCGGTTATCCAGCCGGATCTTGAGGAGTTTAGGAAATTCGCCGTGGTGAATCTGCATTTAGCCATCAAGGAGAGATTTGATCAAATCTCTCCATCGCTTCCTGCTCATAAAAGACTTAAAGGATTTACGATCACACTTGCGGAATTACCGCATACTGTATTTGGTAAATTAGATAGATATGCGATTAAGGAAGTATATGAACCTAGGATAAGAGCAGGGATAGAAGGTGCGCTTCCGGTTTCGGAAGAACTAACTGCCTCAGACCAGCGGTTGATAGAATCTAAGACAGGAATAAAAATTTTGAAATGCTTAAAGGAGATATCTGGCATTAAAAAGCCGATAATCCTTGAGGATTCTTTAGAGTTGGATTTAGGTATAGATTCATTAGGCAGGATAGAATTGGCTTCCTGTTTGCAACTAGCTTTTAACGTTGATATAAAAGATGAGGCAATTTCGCGAGCCTTTAGCGTGAAGGATCTCATTCTGGGAATAGCGGATGCGTTAAGAGATGCTCAGGGCATTCTCCGGCAGGAGGATCAAAGCACACCTTTAGTCCCAGGATACTGGAAAAAACATTTACAAGTTTTGCCAAAAGATGAACATTTGGGGGCGCTGGAATTCAGTAACGGTTTTTTTGCTTGGTCGCTTCGATTTGTTATTATCGCTATAAATTATTTGATTTTTAAATTGTTTTTCCGGGTTAAGGCTGAAGGAGCAGAGAACGTGCCCAAAGAGGGAGCCTATATTTTGTATCCTAATCATACGAGTGATCTTGATGGGCCAGCCATTGCTGCTTGTTTACCGCGTAGGCCGGTTTTTTCGCTTTTTTACTTTGT
>JAPLMA010000024.1 GCA_026387255.1 Candidatus Omnitrophota bacterium
AATAGTGGGGTTACGATAAATGAAGAGATCTGATTATGAAGGTTTGCAGAAAAATGTTCGGAAATTAAAAACTCCGGAAATTCAAGTTTGGCAGAATCAGTATGCGGATAAGCTTTATACAATTAATCTGGATATTCCGGAATTTACCTGTATTTGTCCGAAGACCGGTTTGCCGGATTTTGCGGTTATCCGCATTGAATATTCTCCGAATAAGCTCTGCGTAGAGTTAAAATCTTTTAAGCTCTATACCATATTTTTTCGCAATGTAGGGATTTTTCATGAGCACCTGATCAATAAGATGCTGGAAGATTTCCTGAGTTCAGTTAAGCCGCGTTGGGTAAAGATTATCGGTACATTTAATCCCCGCGGTGGTATTACCACTACCGTATCCGCGGAGTATAAAAGTAAATGAGAGAGTTAAAAGCGGAAAAAATAACCCAGGCCGTTATAGAATTAGTAAAGCGCGCTAATTTTTCGCTGCGTAAGGATGTCTTGTTTGCTTTGCGTAAGGCTTACCGGTGCGAAAGAAACAGACGGGCTAAAACTATTCTTCAAGGCATACTGGATAATGCTGCTTATGCTAAAGAAAAAAACCTGGCGATTTGTCAGGATACGGGGATGCCGGTGGTATTTGCGCAGATCGGCCAGAATTTAAAAATATCCGGAAACCTAAAAGCTGCGATCAATTCAGGCATAGTAGCCGGGTATAAAAAATACTCCTTAAGAAATTCTGTTTGTATGGACCCTTTGTTTAGAGGTAAATCCGGATTTTCTCCCTCTATCATACATATGGATATTGTTTCCGGTAATAAAATAAAATTAACCCTGTTGCCTAAAGGTTTTGGCTGCGAAAACAAATCACAACTGAAAATGTTTAAGCCGACTTCTGGCTTAGATGAGATTAAAGAGTTTATTCTTGATGCGGTAAAAAGCGCCGGTGCAGATGCCTGTCCGCCGTATGTTATCGGAGTAGGTATCGGTGGAACAGCAGATTACGCAAGTATTATGGCTAAGAAAGCTTTGTTGACTAAGTTGTCCGCTAAACATTCAAAGTTAGAAGAAGATTTATTAAAGCAAATAAATAAAACCGGAATCGGCCCGATGGGTTTAGGCGGAAAAACTACGGCATTGGCCCTAAATATTCTAACCTATCCGACGCATATTGCCGGGCTGCCGGTCAGCGTAAATATCAGCTGTCATGCTTTAAGAAGCGCGGGAATAGTTTTATGAAGAAAATAAACACCCCATTAGATTTAAATAAAATTAAATTCTTAAAAGCCGGCCAGGAGGTTCTTTTAAGCGGAACAATTTATACTGCCCGAGATCAGGCGCATAAAAGGTTAGTTCAAGCGGTTAAATCGCGCCAAGCCCTGCCTTTTGAGCTTTGTAATGCGGTTATTTATTATTGCGGCCCTACGCAAACTCCTAAAGGTAAAATCATTGGTTCTTGCGGCCCGACGACTAGCTCGCGAATGGATGCATTTACTAATCTTTTACTGGCTAAAGGATTAAGGGGAATGATTGGTAAAGGCAATCGTTCTGAAGAAGTAAGGGGTGCAATTAAGAAATATAGGGGGGTTTATTTTATTACTTATGCCGGATGCGGAGCCCTTTTAAACAAATATGTCAAGAATGCTAAAACAGTTGCTTATGCTGATCTAGGCCCGGAGGCAATTTTAAGATTAGAAGTAGAAAATTTCCCTTTGATTGTAGCGATTGATGTTAATGGAGGTAATGTTTATGGAAAGGATTGACGGGCGCGGAAATGATAAAATCAGAAAAGTTACCATTACTAGGAATTATATTAAATATCCCGAAGGTTCCTGTTTGATTGAATTAGGCAATACCAAGGTAATTTGCACTGCTTCAGTTGAAGAGACTGTTCCGCAGTTTTTAAGAAATTCCGGTACCGGTTGGGTTACTGCCGAGTATGGCATGTTGCCCCGCTCATGCGGAACGCGTATTCCTCGCGGCAAGGATTCCGGACGCACTTATGAGATTCAGCGTTTAATTGGTAGATCCCTTAGGTCAGTTACCGATATGAAGCAAATCGGTGAACGCACGATTTGGATTGATTGCGATGTTATCCAGGGCGACGGAGGTACGCGCACAGCTGCGATTACCGGAAGTTTTATTGCTTTAGTGGATGCTTTGCAGAAACTTAAAAAAGACGGCAAGATCAATAAGATCCCCATCCAGGATTATATCGCGGCTACCAGCGTAGGTATTTTGAATGATACAATGATCTTAGATTTGTGCTACGCGGAGGATTCTAAAGCGGAAGTTGATATGAATGTAATTATGACCGGAGCAGAAGAATTTATTGAGATTCAGGGCACCGCGGAGCGTAAGCCTTTTTCTAAAGAAAAGCTGGATACAATGCTGGATTTAGCCAAAAAAGGGATCCAAGAGCTTTTCGCCATTCAAAGAAAATTGGTTGGGGATATATTGTTATAATGAAGCAGCTGGTAGTGGTGACAAAAAATAAAAAAAAGTTATCTGAGATAAAAGAAATTTTAAAGGGCATGCATTTAAAGCTGCTTTCTCTGGATGCTTATAAAAATGTTCCGCCGGTAGCTGAAAATGGCAAAACTTTTCAAGAAAATGCCATAAAAAAAGCAGTGAAGTTTGCGCGTTTTACCGGCCAGTTTTGTTTGGGCGAGGATTCAGGGTTATCTGTTAATGCCTTAGATGGCGCGCCGGGGATTTATTCGGCGCGTTTCTCAGGCAGGAGTAAGAGCGACATTAAGAATAATCTTAAATTATTGAGATTATTAAAAGATGTGCCTCTTGCAGAAAGAAAAGCACACTATGTGTGCGCTGTGGCTTTAGCGGATAGACACGGGTTAATTGGAGTGGTGGAGGGGGATTGTTCCGGTTTAATTGCTTTTGAGCCCAAAGGTAGTGCAGGTTTTGGGTATGATCCGTTATTCTATATCTCTAAATATAAAAAGACCTTTGCTCAGTTGGGAGAAAAGATTAAGCATAGAATGAGTCACCGGTATTATGCATTAAAGAAGGCTAAGCGAATAATTCAGAAATATATTGTTAAGCAAGTTGGGAATTGATATAATCAAATTTTCGTTATAGATCGTAAAACGGGGCGTGGCTCAGCTTGGTAGAGCGCCTGCTTTGGGAGCAGGAGGTCACAGGTTCAAGTCCTGTCGCCCCGAATTTAAAAATTAATGCGCCTGTAGCTCAAATGGATAGAGCACCTGCCTTCTAATGGAGCCTTCATGAGGAAATGAACTTATGAAGTGCATGCTGCTAATTCGGTGGACGCCCTAATGGGTAATACCGAGCTATCTGTAAAGGTTTACAGAGAGTGTAGAGACTTTACACAGCAGGGCTGAAATGCCCAAGATAAAGTCCAGACCGCAACAAAAATATTTGGCCGGAGTAATCTGGTGCGGTAAGCTAAGCCGGTTGTTGGCCGTTCGATTCGGCCCAGGCGCATAAAAATTTATGAAAGACTGGAAAAAATTATTTACCATAATTGTAATCGTAGTTATTAGCTTCAGCCTGGTTTATGTAATTATTTTGCTGGCAGCCAAAACTATAATTGCCAATAAAATTCAGAACGCAACCGGGTTAAAAACAACTATAAGTAGATTAATTATTTTGCCACCGCTTAATATTGAAGCCAGGGGTTTTGAAGTTGTCGGCCTGATAAAAGCAGATCGTGTTTATTTAGCGCCAAGCATACGCAGCCTTTTATTTGGTAAGCTTGCTTTTAATAAGATAGAGATTGGCCGGCCGGAAGTTATTTATCAGCGTAATCCTTCGGTTGAACCGGTTAAGGATAACCGTGCACCAGTTGTGGAAAACCAAAGTGAATTGGTTACTTCGGTTATTCCCGTTACTACGCAGAGCAAGAGTTTCCCGGTAATTATAAAAAGTTTAAAAGTTTACTCCGGTAGATTAAATTTCATCGACACAACGGCGGCGAGCGGAAAAATAAGCGTTATAATTAAGGACATAAATTTTTATATTACTAATTTATCTACTTCTGGGATAAAAGGCGTCAGTAATTTTGGTTTAAATGGTAACTTATCTTGGAATACCGGTGAGCCTGACGGAAAAATTTCGCTGCAAGGTTGGGTGGATTTTTATAAAAGAAATATGCTAGCTACTTTGAAAATTGAAAATATTGACGCCATTGTTTTTTATCCATATTATTCTACTTGGGTGGATTTGGGTAAGGCGCGCATTGATAAGGCCAAGCTTAGCTTTAATTGTAATATAAAAGGCCAGAATAATGATGTTACTGCGGATTGTCATTTAGAGTTAATAGATATGGTGCGTAAAGTACGCTTGCCTGAAGAGCCGCAGCAGAAAGCAGAGAGGCTTACGGATGCAGTTTTGGATATGTTTAAATCTATGAATCAGGGTAAGGTGGTTTTAGATTTTGTCTTGCATACAAAGATGGACCGGCCGGAATTCGGTTTTGCCAATATCAAATCGGCATTTGAAGGATGTGTTATCATGGTCGGGTCGTTGGGTGTGGAGTGGGATTAAAAGCGGCACGGATTTCTCGAATGCCGTAATTGATGGCGTATTTGATTTAGGTAATGGTATAAAGAAATTTTTTGAAGATAGAATGGATAACACGGTTCCTGCTCAGGCAAATTAATTTTCTTTCTAAATTTATGGTGGCTGTAGCTCAATTGGTTAGAGCTTCTGATTGTGGTTCAGAAGGTTTGCGGGATCGTTCCCCGTCAGCCACCCTTATTTTTCAAGATCTGCGAAAGTTATACTTTCGCCCGCTATAGGATCACGGTGAGTGGTTGAGCCCTCTGGGCGAAACCACCACCCCAATTTATAAGGAGTGCGACATGACTAAAATCATGATATTTATCGTATTAATATTAGTTTTGGCGGTTGGTGGTTTCATTTGGTTTTTAATTGATTATCCATCTGCTCGCCATTGGATTATAGTAAATCCTATAGCAGATGCTTCTTCGCAAAAAGAGGGGTTTTCTGGGTTTATCTTACCAGCTGGAAAATATGTAATTGTTGTATCAGGAAATACTAGGAATGAGGCTGGTACTAAAATTGATATCGATTATATCCTTGATATACCAAGCCAAGCCATTCATATAGAAAAACAAAAGAAAGTCGATGTTGGGTTTGTAGATAATACTTTGTTAGATGAGATAACAATAAA